>JAFCEO010000016.1 GCA_017609085.1 Candidatus Pacearchaeota archaeon
TAATCGCTGTTAAGTCCTCCGAGGGCGATAGCCCGAGAGCGCAGCGTGACCGAGCGAGTGGAACGAGCGAAGGAGTCGGTTGAGGGCGCCTACAAATATTTTTTAATGATTTTAAGATATTCTTTATTTAAGCCACCAAGTCTGAAAATCACAGCAGTTTCAATTCCATGTTTTTTTAGGAAAGCTAAATCTTTATCTAAGTTTTTAGGGGAAAGTATTGGTTCATCGCCAAGAATTCCTGTTGCAATGGTTCCTAATCCAACCTGAAAATGTTGTCTATATTGTTTGGATTTTTCTATAATGATTTGTTTAATAGAATTCTGACTATCTTTATTTTTTATCATACTTGAATAAAACATAATAATTTTTTTATGAGGAAATTTTTCAACAGGATAAGAAACCCCTAACCACTGCAGTATTTTCTGATGTAATCCACTAAATGGAGCATATTCTGCGGTTAAAATGTCTATTTTCAGTCGATCAGAATTCTTAAAAATTTTCTTAATTAATTTTTTATTTCTAAAAAAAGAAAATAAATTCACAAAAAATAATTTTTTATTTAAAAAAGGAAGTTCTAAATCTACAAGAACTTTTAATTTTTTTGTTGCCAATTTGTTTTGTTCAAGATCATTAAAAAGATTTTTTAACTCATAAGTATAAGAAAAAGGAGAAATCCAATAAGACTTTTCCAGGATAGGCCAATAGCCTGCTTCCAATTTTGGATTAACTTCATTCAGTCTTTTTCTTAACAATTGGAATTTTCGGAAAGACTTGGCAGCGATATAGATTGTTGAATTAAAATTAATCAATTTTGCTTTTTTAAGATTCTCATCATCTGGGAATTCTTCAAAAAAATCAATTCTCATAATATCTTAAGATTCATGCTATTATTTAAATCTGGCGCCCTGCTATTATTTAAATCTGGCGCCCTCGCGATTGAAACTAACACTACATATGCGAAAAAGCTCGAATTTGGAGATATGAAGGCTGATAGAAGCCTAATTTTACATACGACTGGAAATTTTTTATCTTCATTAACGAGTTATGAAATTATTAGTTGTTTTTTAAAAGTAAAATATAAAAGTTCCTGTTATATAGATAATTTATGGTTGATATAGATGAGGCGATAAAAAAAGAGGCTTTAAGAAGAGGATATAGTTTTAGAACTATAAAAACTTATCAAAAATGTGTAAAAAGATTTTTATGTTTTGCCAAAAAACTGTTGACAAAGTAAGTAAAAAGGATATCCGCGAATTTTTGTATAATCTCAAAGAAAAAAATAAGGCAGGGAATACTTTAAATGTACATCTGAACTCCTTGAAATTTTTATTTGAAGAAATTTTAGGTAAAAGAATGAAAATTAATATAAGATATAGTAAAGTTCCGGAAAAGTTGCCTATTGTGTTAAGTAAAGAAGAAATTAAAAAACTGTTTAATGCAATTGAAAATCCAAAACATAAACTGATGATACAATTAATGTATTCATCTGGTTTAAGAGTTTCTGAGTTAATTAATTTAAGAGTTGAGGACCTAAGATTAGAAGAGGGTTATGGCTATGTCAGACAAGGAAAAGGCAACAAAGACAGAATTTTAAGTTTGCAACAAATTCTCAAAAAAGCGAGCAAAAAAGCCAGACTCAACAAAAAAGTTTCTCCTCACACCTTAAGACACAGTTTTGCCACACATTTAATTGAGCATGGATATAGTTTAATTGATGTTCAGGTCTTGCTCGGACATAAAAGTCCAGAAACTACTTTTTCCTACTTACATTCCTCTACTCCAAAATTGTTAAATATAAAAAGCCCTTTAGATTATTTATAGTAAGAGAAAATGATAAAAAAAGAGGCAATGTTCTGGAAACAAATTGGAAAAGAAAAAACAGTACAATGCCAGTTATGCCCTCATTTTTGCACATTGAAAGAAGGAGAAAGGGGGCGATGTAGGGTTAGGGAAAACAAAAAAGGAAAATTAATAAGTTTGGTTTATGGAAAACCTTGTTCTTTATCTTTAGATCCAATTGAGAAAAAGCCATTATATCATTTTTTGCCAGGAGAGTTGGCTTTAAGTATAGCTACTGTCGGTTGTAATTTAAGATGCCTGCATTGTCAAAATTGGGAAATTTCGCAATCAAGCGATATTTCTTCTATAGAAATATCTCCTAAAAAAGTAATTGAAGAAGTAAAAAAGAATGACGTGAAAATTATTTCTTATACATACACAGAACCAACTATTTTTTATGAATATATGCTAAATATAGCAAAATTAGCAAAAAAATCCGGCATTAAAAATACAATAGTTAGTAATGGTTTTATTAACCCTGAGCCTCTCAAAAAATTATGTAAATATATAGACGGAGCTAACATAGATTTAAAAAGCATAAACAACGAATTTTACAAAAATATATGTAAGGCTCGTGTAAAGCCTGTACTTGAAAGTTTAAAAATCTTGAAGGAAAAAGAAGTTTGGATTGAGATAACTAATTTGTTAATTCCTACGCTTAATGATAAAAAGAAAAATATCAAATCTTTAGTCTTATGGATAAAGAAAAATCTAGGTACGCATGTGCCTCTTCATTTCACTGCATTTTATCCATCATACAAACTTCTAAATTTACCTGCAACGCCCCTCAAAACGTTAAAAGAAGCTAAAGATATAGCTACAAAAGCCGGAATGAAGTATGTTTACATTGGCAATATTTCAGACGAAGAAGGCAGTTCTACATTTTGTCCAAAATGTGATTCCATCTTAATAAAAAGAAAGTTATTTTCTGCCACAGAAAATAATTTAAAGGAAGGCAAATGCCCTAAATGTAATGAAAAAATTGAGGGTGTTTGGCATTAGTTTATTTATCCTATCTGCTTTATTCCTCAACTTAGTTTCCAGTGTAAAAATTAATGAAGTTTCTCCAAAAACTCCTGAGTTCGTAGAAATTTATAATGAGAATAACGAAATTTTAAATTTAAGCGAATGGGAAATAAAAGATAAAAGTAATTCAACAAACAAAATAGTTTGCAGCAATATTTCAAATTGTTCATTGATAACTAATGCCACATATTTTCTGATTTTAGGCAAAAATACAAATATATCAGATATAACAAATACCTCTATTATCTATTTCTATGTTGATGATGAAACCATTGCAAACCGCCTTGATGATAAAAATGAAAGTATAATTTTTTTTAACTCTACATTCTCAACAAATTTTTCATGGGAAAATTCTACTGTAGGGAAAAGTTGGCAACTCTGCAATGATACCTGGATTGAAGCAGAACCAACTCCTGGCTTAACGAATTATTGTATAAAGGAAAATGAAAGTGATAGCGAAAGTAACGAAGAAAATGAAAAAAACGAAAGTAATGAAGAAAATAATAATCCGCAAGACCCTCCAATCTCTCTCGAATTAGAATGGGAAGAAGAAATAGTAAATGGAGAAGAATTTGAAGTAAATGTGGAGGTGTTTAATCTCAAAGAAGAAACTTACGACATTAAAATTTACATTTCTTTTAAAAATAATAACACCATAATTTCTGAAACATATCATGAAGAAAATAACGAATGGAAATCCAGTTTTAATTATGTTTATGAAATTTTTTCTGGCCCGGGAAACAAAAGTGAAATGTTTCTATTAAGAATAAAAGAGGACTATAAAGATTTTTATGGAAATGCTGTAATAGGAGTAAAAATAAGAGAAGATTCCACAAAAGAAATTAAAACCCAACTAGAGAAGGATATAGAAATTCTTAAGAAAGAAGATAATAAAGATAGTATAAAAGATAATAAAAGCGATATAAGTAAAAATCAACAAAAGAAGGAAAAAACAACAATTCCAAAACAAACAAATAATATCATTAGACTAGAGAGTAAAAAAACTAAAACAATAAAGGAAGAAGAAAAAGTATTATACGAATCAAAAACCGAGAAAATTAAAAAGTATGCTGTATATGGTTTGAATTTAGTTTTAATTGCGATAATAATCTTAATGATAAAAAAGAAGATTTAAAAAAGAATTTTCCCAAGATATTAAATGGAAAAAATAAACGCTATTTTGATATTTGAGATGTTAGGTAGGCCGGCTAACTATTTAAAAGAAACTTTGGGCAAATTCATCGATAGAGTCGGAAAGGAAGAAGGTGTAGAAATTTTGAATAAAAAATTGCACGATCCGAAAAAAGTGGAAGATGCAAAACAAGAACTTTTTACAACTTTTGCTGAAGTTGAGATTGAATTTAGAAATTTGACTAGCTTGTTCAAAATAATTTTTGTTTATATGCCTTCCCACATAGAAATCGTCACCCCTAAAGAAATCGGGATTAAAAATTTTGATTTAGGAACAATAACAAATGATTTGGCGAGAAAATTGCATCAGTATGACGAAATAGCTAAAAAATTAGTAATAGAAAAACAAATTTTGCAAAAACAATTACAACAATTACAATCTCAAATCTCTCTTAAAACTGAAAAGAAAAAAAGCAAAACTAAAACAAGAAAGAAATCACGCTCTCGTTAATTTCCCTCTAACTTCCCCTCCAGTCATTCTTTCTTTATACCTTTCTTCTCTTTCTTTTAAAATATCGACAGATTTTTTCTTTTTTGCATAAAAAGACAAGGCAATTAAACCAACTATAACAACAATTATAATGATTACACCGTAAATCCACCTCTTGGACTCTTTCTTTTCAGATATGCACTTTCCAGGACAACAATATCCTTCTTCTGTAAATATTAATGGCATGTCGCATTTTTCAGTTAAATTGCATATTTGTCCTATTTCAGAACAATTTTTTTCGATATAAGAAGGCCCGCTGTAATTAATTTCAGACTTGTTTTCTATAACCGAGATGTTGATTTTTAATTCTGCAGTAGTATTTTGTGAAACTGCTAAAATATATCCGAGAAATTTTCCTTCTTCTTTAGAACTTAGAGTCAAATTGATGGTTTCTTTTTCTCCTGCTTTTAACTGAGAAATAGCAGATGGTTCTATCTCAATGCTAAAATTGGAAAAGTTAGAAAAAAATTCTATATTCTCAATATCTTTGTCTCCAAAATTAATTAAAGAAACCTCGAAGAAATAACTTTCTTCTTTTAATATTTTGGCAGATATTTCTAAAGGATTAAATCTAAATCTCTGCGTTTCATTTATATCTTCTTTTTTAGGGAAAATGAATACAGGTATAATATAATTTCCAATTTTAATTTTTGTTTCAGTATAATTCTCTATATCTTTTATAGAAAAATAGACTTTTTTCTCCTTACCTTCAAAGATAGATAAGGTTTGTTTCTCTCCTGTTGCTTCGAACTCTGCCTCTACTTCCGTATTTTGATTAGATTTGACAGTGACATAAAAGTCCCCCCTAGCAACAATAAAACCAGGATTTATTGTTAAAATAGTTTCATTCCCTTTTTGTATCTTAAATTTCTTAATTATGTCTTCGTAACTTACTCCTGTATCTGTTTCATATCTTACATTTCTTAATTTTAAAGTGTAATTGCCTTCTTTTAAAGGAAGCAGAGCATAAAGAAGATATTTATCTTTTGTTTTTAAAATATCATAAACTACAGGTATATTTCTTTCTCTATAAAAATAAACATTTTCAAGATGAAGGGGTTCAATAAAATTTCCATAAATTTCTGCTTGCAAAGTTTCTCCTGGAGAATAAGTTTCTTTACTTAATTTAATATCTACAGCAGAAATTAGAGGTAAAGCTAACAAAATTAACATAATAAACACTATTCCTCTTTTCATATAAGAAAGAAAAAAATGAGATTAATAAATTTTGTTATTGAAAATTAATAAATCTATTTTGATATCTCTCTTAATTTCTTCAAAGTCTCATCTAATTCCTTGTCTGTCTTACTTATCCCCACCCTTCTTAAAGAAGGTCTTTGAACTGGTCTTGCAGGCAATATCATTCTTGATCTCGGCTTTGTCTCTTGTGGAAATGGTGGGAATCCTCTTGGTCTTGTTGTAGAAACAACCCCTCCTTTTCTAAATTTGTTTTTGAATCTGAAAATCCAAATCCTTAATTGGTTTCGGAATATTATGGCCAATATTACTAAAATAATTAAGATAATAAGAAGCCATATCCACCAGTAACTTTTCTTCTCTTCTACCAGTTTTTTACCACAACATACTTTATCAGCACCACAATTAAACTCTTTTTTTTCTTCGTCTGCAAAACAATCATATCTGCACTCAAATCCCTCTTCCTCGCATTCTGTTATCTCCTCTTTAGTTATACAACTTCCTTTACAACATTTATCCGTGTCTGATGCAGGAACTATAGCTCCTGTACACTTCTGATCTTCCCCACATTCTACTCCTCCTTTTTCATAACAGGTTTCTTCCTTAGGTTGTGTTTTACAACATACCTTTCCGCCGTAACAATAAAAATTATCAAGCTTATCCTCCATACTACATTCTAAAGGAGAAACGCAATAATAACCATAATCATCGCAGTAGTCTATATCTCCCCCTTCTATCGCCAAAGTTTTTTTCGGATTTAAAGCATATAAAAGAAACGCTGTATCTCTGATTCCATTCCAACATCCTTCTTCGTCTTGAACACTAAATAAGTATTCTTTTGCAGTTTCTATTTGTTCTGAAGGAGTTCCATACAAAGCAAGTAAAGCAAGAGCAGTATCATAATAAAGACTGTAAGGAGAGTCTGTTATCTTCCAATAATTATTTGCTTTATCTATAATTTTTGAAAAGTATTCATCATAATCTGTTATTATAAAAAGGAATGCAGAAGGAAAATACTTCTCGTTTTCGTCCTCCATTGCAATTAAATAAGGTAAAAAAGAAGCAATATCATAACCCCTATTTGATAAAGCTAAAGTAGCCCATAAACTGCCTTCATAATCGCAGGAAGTTTGTCCAAAACAAAATGAATTTACTTTTTCTTCTGTTGAGCCTTCTGCAGCGGCAGTATTTGTTCTGCTCGAAACATAAATGGTAGAGCCTGTTGTTTTTTTATACAAAAGAGTAGTTTTAAAATCCCTGTTACAGGATATTGTAAAATTTACATCATAGCAATCTTTATCTATCTTTAACCAATAATCATCCTGCGCTAAACTTAAACAGGCTCCCGGGAAACCAGAAATTTTCTTGTCTTCTCCTATTGAAATTGTTTTTTCCTTGCCATTATAACTTATTTTACATTCAGTTTCCCCATTCGAATCTATTTCAAGATACCACACTAAATCTTTCGGAATTTTTTTCTGTTCTAAAAGCCAATTTTCGGCATTTTCTGTATCTTTTCCTATCTTATTTAATGCTAAAATAGCAAGTGCTGTATCTTTCAGTCTGCATACTCCAGCCGGCCAGCATTCGTTATCTTCTCCTTTATCTTTTAATTCTGAACTGCACTTTCCTATCGACAAAACAGTAAAGGCTTGCTCCTCGACAGATTTCGGACAATTGTTCTTAACTTTACTTTCCAAACAAGAATAAGCTTTATCTATATTTTCATCTTGTGCAAAAACAATAGGGATTGTCAATAAACTAATAAATAATCCTACAATAAAAATTATAATAAAACCTTCTTTTTTCATGGAATGATAAAGATAAAGTTATTTAAAATCCTTTCGTTTTCTTACTTTGTTTAGATGGACTTGAGTTATTTACTTTTTGACTTTTTTCTTCTTTTAATTAAAAAACTTTTTTTAATTGAATAGTTAATCGGATTTTTAATAAATTTACAAAAACTATCTGGTTGGCAGACAGATAAATCTTTATAATACAATTTATCACAATTTGGAGGCAACATAACCACTTTTTGTTTTCTATGCCAATTAAGCTGACTTCTTATGTAACCTTCTTTCAAAGGCTTATAATTTTTTTTGTTCCAATCTTCTATTTTCTTTTTTATTTCTTCTTCACTTAATTTTAAAGATTTAAAAAAATTCATTAATATAAAAAGGGCTCTTTTTCTTCCATCTTTTTTTACCCCATTTAGAATATTTGTAATACAGGGGGGAAACAAATTTGGTGTCAAATCTTTAATAACAACCTCTCCATAAACCCTATCTTTCTTCTTTTGGACAGATTCTCTCGATTTGCCCCAATCAATTGCTTGTAGAAGTAATTCTCTTGCCTCTTCTTTCTCTGCCTCTGGAAGAAAGTTTTTTATCTGGACTCTCAAAGGATTCGCATCTTGAATTTGAAAATCTTGGATTTTGTTTTTATCTATAACTACAGAAGCGAGAGAAGTTTTCTCATGAAGAGAATAAGGAGCCCTAAATAAATGCCTATTTGAAACAAGAATTACATCTACACCTAAAACCTTAAAAATATCTATCGAACTTTTGAAACTTTCAGGCTCTTCTAATGAATTTATATTACATTCCAAACATTTGTAAAATATTTTTCTGTCTTTTTCTACCATATCTATCTTACAATCTGGACATTTTCTTTTTTTGAGTTCCCCCCATAATTCAGAAATTTCTTCTCTTTTACAAATAGGACACTGAAAAACTAGCTTACATATTTCTTGAGCAATTTTCTTGCACTTTTCACATCTGATTCCTTTGTCGAGCTTAGAAGTAAATTTCAAGTCCTCTTCCTCCATCTCTCTTTCAAGAATTGGACGCGCAACTTCCATTAAATACTGACATATTAATCTCGGCCATTCTGGAAACATCTTTCTTGTTTCTTTTCCATAAATTTCTTTAGGAAAAGCTCTCCAAGGTACAATTATATGAAATCCTTTCGACCCAGAAAACTTTATTCCTACACTCTTAACTCCATGGAATTCTAAAGCTTGAATTATAGCTTTCGCTGCTTTTTTACTATATTCTAAATACTTACAATCTATATCTATTAACAAGTCCCATCCCTCTCTTAATTCATTAAGTTCTTCCTCTGACATTTCTGTTGATAATCTTAAAACATCTTTCCAGTGTTCTTCTGAACAGTGAAAAGAAGTAGCGCCTTTCTTAACAAAAGCCAAGATATCTGAATCGTATTGTAAAGCGTCTGGTCTTTTTCCAAAACCTTCGAAATAGCGAGGAACAACCTCTCTATTTTGAGAGAAATCAAAAATAGCTTTTCTTACATCTTGTCTTGAATAATAGGATAAAGCTATTTTTCTTACTCTTTTTTCTCTTATGTTTCTCTCCATTATTAATCTCCTGTAGGAAAGATTGCTCCTTCTTTAAATTTTTCCAAAAGACTCTTAACATGGCTGTCAGATTTGTAAACAGGAGTGTAAAATATAAATCAAGGCAATTTAAATAATTAAGTATATTATAGTATAATAATCTTTAAAAAAACAAATTTTTTAGAAAAGAGAAGAGAGGAAAGATAATAAGATGTTGTTGAAATTAGATGCGCCTAAACTTTTATCAGATATTATATCTATAATCTCTGAACTTGTTCTAGAAGTAAGAATGAAAGTCAATAAACAAGGATTAAGCATTATAGCTATCGACCCTGCCAATGTCGCATTAGTTTCTTTTAAATTGCCTGCCGAAGCTTTCTCTCAAATTGAAGTGGAAGAAGAAACGTTAGGCGTTAGCTTAGAATCTTTAAAATCTGTTCTTAAAAGATGTTCTCCTGGCTCTTCGCTTATTTTGCAAACCGAAGATAATCTACTCAAAATTCAAATTCAAGATAAAATAAGAAGAGAATTCAAATTAAGCTTAATAGATATAGAAGAAGAGGAAAAGGCTATGCCGAATTTAGAATTCTTGGCTAAAATAGAAATGCCTGGCATTGATTTAGCAGAAGCCATAGAGGATTGCAACATAGTTGCAGATGCTTGTGCTTTCATAACTCAACAAAACAAGTTCATAATTGAAGCAAAAGGTTCGCTTAATTCGGCCAAATCTTCTTTTTCCAGCGATGAAGTTAAGATAGAAACCAAAGAAGGAGGGGAAATTAAAAGCAAATATAGTCTAGAATACCTCCAGAAATTTATTAAAGCTACTAAGTTGGCAGAAAAAACTATAATAAATTTTTCTACAGACTACCCTCTTAAATTAGAATTTAAAACTCCAAAAATGGAGCTTGCTTTTGTTCTTGCACCAAGAGTCGAAACTGAAGATTGAAGTTGTATATTTTTGATTTAAATTTTGAATTCTAATGTTTATAGAAATATTTTTAAATATATGAATATTCATAAGAATATTGTTATGTAAATTACTATGAATATTCATATTAAAAGAGAGATATTAAATCTTTTGAAAAAAGAGAAGATAATTACGAGTTCTGAACTTGCTAAACATTTGAAAGTAAGCTGGAACACTGCTGAAAAATATCTGTTAGAGTTAATTTATGGTTAAAAAAATGAAAAAGGAACATAAAACAAACTCGCATTTTAATTTAGCAAATGGTTCATTATTGAAATCAAAATTCTCACAAGTAACAATTTTCATAATTATCGCATTAATCATTATAACTTCCATAGCTTTAGTTTTTGTTTTATTTAGAAAATCTGATGTTACAGTTTCTCCATCAACAAACCCTCAAGAATATATCGAAAAATGTATTAAGGATTATACAAAAGAAGCTATTAAGATACTATCAGAACAAGGAGGAGACATAAAACCAGAAGGAAGTGTAATGTATCAAGGTAAAAATATAACTTACCTCTGTTACACTGCAAATTTTTACAAGCCATGCGTAAATCAAAGACCGATGCTTATAGAACATATCAAAAAAGAGATAACTAAATACATAGAACCAAAAATTGAAAATTGTTTTTTATCCTTGAGACAAGAATTGGAGAAGAAAAATTATATTGTCAATTATAAAAGCATGAATACGAAAATAGAACTTCAAACAAAAAAAGTTATTGTTACAATAGAAAGAGAATTGACAACAGAAAAAAACCAAGAAACGAGAAAGTTTAAGAAATTTAAAACCGTAGTAAACAGCCCGATTTATGATTTGGCAAAAATAGCTATGGAGATTGTAAATCAGGAGATAGAATATTGTAATTTTGGAACTCTTGGATTTATGATAACCTATCCACAATACGATATAAGAAAATTTAGTATCGAAGAAGGATCAATTTATACAATAAGAGAAATCGTCTCTGGAAATAAATTCACATTTGCTATAAGAAGCTGCAAAATGCCTCCAGGACTTTAAAATAACAATAACATAAACTAAATCAAAAATGAAAAGGAAACAAAAATTAAAGAAACTTTTTAACTGTAAAGCAGGAATTAGTTATCTCCAAATAATAATACTAGTAATTGCTATATTTGCATTTTGTTATATTATATCTTCTTCGACTGAAAATGTTTCTGCACAAATTGTGGGAAATTATGTTTGTTGTGAAAAAACAAAAAAAGGAAATTATTGTCAATTTGTTCAAGAAGAGCAGTGTGACTCAAATTTCCAAACAGCTCCTACACAATGTGAAAATACCGACTTTTGTAAATTAGGATGTTGTTATGATCAAGAAACAGGGTTGTGTAGTAAAGGTTCCTCTAAAGGGAGTTGTGAAGGATTATGGTTTCCAGATAGTTTTTGCAATATCTTAGAATGTCAAAGAGGATGTTGCATTCTTGGAAGAAATTCTATATGGACAACAAAAAGAAATTGTGAAATTGAGTCAAAATTTTTAGGATTAAAAACAGACTTTAGGCAGGATGTAGATTCTGAAGTTAAATGTATTTTTTTATCTGAAAAAGATGACGAAGGAGCTTGCGTTTACGGTGACAGAGAAAAAATTTGTAAGCGCACAACGAGAGAAAAGTGTAAAGATTTAGAAGGCTACTTCTACAAAAATGTCTTCTGTTCTGATCCTGCACTTAACACAGGATGCACTAAACATGATCATGTAAAATGTGCAGATAATGAAAATAATGACGGGAAAAGTGTTTATTGGTTTGATTCTTGCGGAAATAAAGAAGATATAAAAGAAGAATGTAATATTTTTAAGGGGACAATATGCAGTTTAGTTGATGGTGACTATAAATGTAAGAGCTTAGACTGCGAAGTTGAAATTAATGGGAAAATTGTTAAGAAAAAGAATGGAGAGAGTTGGTGCGAATATGATGGAACAATAGGGAATGGTAGAGATGTTGTTGGCTCCCGACACATAAGGCATATCTGCTTCATGGGAGAAGAAAGAGTAGAACCTTGTGAGGATTACAGAAACCAGATTTGTGTACAAAATGATGTTAAATTAGAGAATGGAGAAACATTCTCAGAAGCTGCTTGCAGAATTAACAATTGGAGGAGTTGTCTAGATTACAATATTATGGAAGA
>JAFCEO010000017.1 GCA_017609085.1 Candidatus Pacearchaeota archaeon
AAAACAATTAACAATCAAGAATGGATAAATTCTATAACAAACATAGCTTTTTACAAAAAAGAAGCAGACGAAATATTAAAAAAAGCTCACGCGGTTTTGGCTCCAGTAATAGCAATGAAAGAAAGAGGTGAAAAAATAGATTTGGAAAAATTAAGTCCTAAACAACAACAAGCTCTTCAAGAAATGGCAAAAGCAGAGCTATTTTTAGACAATATTAATGCTACCTTTAGGTCATTATATAATAAAGCGTATAAGTATACAAAAGATGAAAAAGTAAAAGATATTTTGGTTAAGGAAATTGCAGAGCCATGGAAAAAACTAGTTGAAGAAAGGGAAAAACTGGTGAAAGAGAAAGGAAGAAAAATAGATTTTTTAGATAAGGCAGAAGAAATTATTAAGGAGTCTTTTATTATGGATAGAACTTTGGAAAAATTAAGAGAGATTCCTCCTCCGGAAGTCTATAAGCCATTAGATGAATTTGCTCTTGAACATTCTGCTAAAACCTTTGCAAATGTTGCTTTTAATGCCTATAAAAAGTTTGGAGAGAAAGCTCCAATTTTAAGTATAGAGAACCCTCCTGCTGGAGCTGGACTCAGTAGGGCTGAAGATATCAAGAAATTAGTGGAAAAATCAAGAAAAATGTTTGTAAATGAAGCTGTAAAAAAAGGTTACTCTAAAAATCAGGCAGAGAAAGCTGCTAAAAAATTAATAGGAGCGACATGGGATGTAGGACACATAAACATGTTAAGAAAATATGGTTTTGAAAAAAAAGATATTCTTGAAGAAACAGAAAAAATAGCTCCATTTGTTAAACACGTTCACCTCTCAGATAATTTTGGATTTGAACATACAGAACTTCCGATGGGGATGGGTAAAGGAAAAAAAGTTATAGAAGCTATAAGTTGGTGGCAACACTTTAAAACACCTCCTCTTATTCCTACACTTGAAGCTTTTGGCTCTCCATTATACCCAATGCTTGCACAGCCTGTATGGAATCAAATTGCATATACTTCCGGAGGCTACTTTTCCGGCTATGGTCCTATCTTACCAGAACAGCATTTTTCAATGTATGGTGCGGGCTTTAGTGGGTTACCCTCAGAACTTGGAGGACAAGTATCTGGTGGACGAAGTAGATTTTCTGGAACTCCGACAGAATAAATATAAAAATACTAACATTTAAATATACAAAAATTCAAAAATATATTGAAAAAAAGAGGCAAAATGGTCAAGACTATTAAGAAAAAAATTTCTAAAAAAACAAAAATAGAAAAGTTAAAAGATTTTCCAACATTAAACTTATTAAACGAACGTGATATAGCGTTGGATTTTGGAACAAAAGTTTATAAAAAATTTAATAAGCTCGTGAAGTCAATTATTCTTTTTGGAAGTTCTGTAAAAAATACTTCCACTTCCACTTCAGATATAGATATAATCATTATTATAGATGATGCGACAGTACAATGGGACCAGGAGCTTATTGCATGGTATAGAGAAGAACTTGGAAAATTAATAAGAGCTAACCCTTACAAAAAAGAGTTGCACATAAATACAGTAAAACTAACAACTTGGTGGCAAGACTTAATAAGGGGAGACCCAGTTGTAATAAATGTAATAAGATATGGTGAACCAGTAATAGACTTTGGAGGGTTCTTTGAACCTCTCAAAGTTTTGTTAAATGAAGGAAAGATTAAAAGCACTCCTGAAGCAATATACACTTGTTTGCAAAGAGCTCCAAGGCATTTAGCAAGAAGTAAAGCAGCTGAACTTGGTGCTGTTGAAGGAATTTATTGGGCGATGGTAGATTCTGCTCATGCACTATTAATTGCTGCAAAAATTCTTCCTCCAAGTCCAGAGCATATTCCAATTCTGCTTAAAGAAAATTTTGTAGATAAAGGACTTCTTAAAATGAAATATGTTGTTTGGTATCGAGATATTTATGTTTTGCACAGAAAAATTGTTCACGGCGATATAACAGATATCAAAGGTGTAGAAATAGATGAATGGCAAGAAAGGGCTGATAAATTCATTAGAATTATGGCAAATCTAATAGATAAAATTATTGAAAAGTAAAATTAATTACATTTGTGGCTTTTTTATTTTTTACCTTCATACAATGATTGTGCAACCATCAAATAGATGGGTTTAATTTTTTCATTCCATATTTTTAATTTTTTCTTTTCGTCAGCCTCACTATTCATTTTTGTTTTTGCAGACTCTAAATTTTTTCTATAAAAATTAAGGAGTTTCGCTTTATCTGGCTTTCTCTCTTTTTTCCCGCCTTTTGTAATTTCTTTAGTAAATTCTTTTGTGTAAATTTCCTTAATTATATCTGTATAGGACTCTAAAAATTCTCCCATATAAGAATGGTCGTTAGAATATGCGCTATACATCACTTGGTGCCACAAAGGTGCAACTTTCATTAAATCTCTAACATCTTCAAGTAATTTTTCTTTTTTTCCGAACATTACAATAGATTGCCTTTTTACTATTTCGACTAATTTATCGTGAGATTTATCTCCAGTTTTATAGAGTAAGAAAAAATCGGGGTTTCCTAAAAGAAGAATAAGATTATTTAATTGATTTCCGTTTAATTTTTCGTCTAAATTGTTTCTTTCTGTATATTGCGCCAAACTTATTTCGGCCTTAGCTAGTTGCACATCTGCTACTTTAAGTACTGCCCGTGGTCCTCTATTAATTAATAGGTCAGCATTTTTAGGAATAAGCAATTCTGCTATATTTTCCATAGCATCAAAATTATTTGAATTTTCTCTTAATGCAAGATAGCTATCTTTTAAATTGAAATAATTTCCACAATTTTTAACAAAATATTTTTCATTATAACTTCTAGAAGGGTCTATAGAGATGTCTCTTCCAAGAAGGGATTCTAAATCTTCTTTCTTCAAAACGTCTGTTATTGATAGAGCCATTTTCATAAATTTCTTTATTTCTTAAAGTAAAAGAAGATTTATAAATCTTTCTATTGATATTATTATTCAGTGATAACAATATAGTAGTTCAGAAAATGGAATTCTCCATTTAGTTTTTTATTTTTCTTCTGTATTTGTTTCTGTTTTTTCTTGTTCCAATTCTTCTTCTACTTGTTGAACAATTTTTGAAATTTCGAAGGCTGCATCTGCGTTGACACTGATGCTGTCTATCCCTTGCTTTACTAAAAATTTTACCATTTCAGGACGAGAAGCAGCTTGCCCGCAAATACTCGTTTCAACATTTTTTTCTTTGCAAATTTTTATAACACGCTTTATTTGTCTTAAAACAGCTGGATGCATCTCATTATAAAGATCCTGAACATTTTCGTTTCCCCTATCAACAGCTAAAGTATACTGAGTTAAATCATTAGTTCCAAAAGAGATAAAATTAATTCCTTCATCGCATAATTCGGGAATAATTTGGCAAGCGGCAGGAGTTTCCACCATTATTCCCATCTTAATATTTTCTCTTTTGAACTTTTCGAATACTTTTTTTGCTTCTTTTACTTCATCTGTAGAGATAACTTGAGGAAACATTATTCCAAATTCCTTTTCCTTGAACTTTTCAGCAACTTTTTTTACAGCCAAAATTTCTGCTTCTAAAATTTCTTTATTTCTCAAACTAAATCTTATACCGTGAAAACCCAACATTGGATTAATTTCTACCTCTTTTGGACTTCCTTGCAAGTTTCTGAATTCGTCTGTTCTTATGTCGGAGCTTCTAATCCATACACTACTGAAATGTTCTGCTATTTTTTCTATCCCTTTTTTCAAAAGTTCTGTATAAGCTTCCATCCTTTTTTCAATAAGAAACATTAAAGGATGTTTTCCTGATTCAGCAATAATTCCTTCAAGACGAAGTAAACCGACACCCTCGCACTTAGTTAAAGCTGCTCTTTCGGCAAAGTCCGGCAAATCTAAAATAACTTTTATTTTAGTTTTAGTTTTAATTATAGGCAAAATCTCCTTTTTTTCTTCTTTTCCTACAACCCCTTCATAAACTTTTCCTGATCCCCCATCTACTGTAACTATTTGCCCGTCTTTAAGCAATGAAGTAGCTTGTTTTGTTCCTACCACGCAAGGAATTCCCATCTCTCTGCTAACGATGGCTGCATGCGAAGTTGAACCTCCTTCGTCTGTGATTATAGCGTCTGATTTCTGCATTGTCACAACCATGTCAGGGTTAGTCATCTCTGTAACTAAAATATCCCCTTTCTGAATCTTATCCAAATCTGACATTTTTTTTACTATTTTCACTTTTCCTGAAGCAATACCGGGAGAAGCAGCTATTCCCTGTAACAAAACTTTCCCCTCTACCTTTCTTGTTTCTTTTGCAGTAGTTGTTATAGGTCTCGATTGTACAATATAAATCCCATCATCTATTGCAAACTCTATATCCTGCGGTTTTTTGTAATGTTTCTCTATCTGTAAGCCATAATCTGCTATATTTTTTATTTCAGTATCTGTTAACACCTGTTCTTTACTTTTTTCTTCTGTTAATATAATTTCATCTGTTTTACCGGAATCATTTCTCACTAAGGCTTTTTTCTTGTAGCCTATTTTCTTGTCTAGAATTTCTAATTCTCTACTGACTAAATAACTGTCTGGATTTATTTTTCCAGAAACAATACCCTCACCCAAACCAAAAACAGCTTCTATTAATATGTTGTTGTCGTCCTTAATTGGATTTCTTGTGAACATAACACCAGACTTTTTAGAATTAATCATTTTTTGGACAACTACAGCCAATAAGGCTTTAGTATGCTCAAAACCTTTTTTTTCCCTATAATAAATTGCGCGGGCAGTATATAAAGAAGAGAAGCATTTTTTTATTGCCCTTATTAATTCCTCTTCCCCTCTAACATTCAATAAAGTTTCTTGTTGTCCTGCGAAACTAGCAGAAGCTAAATCTTCGGTTGTTGCACTTGACCTGACGGCAACAAAAACTTCTTTTCCCTCATTCAGAATATTAAGAACATTTTTTGAATTTTCGAAATCTTTTTTTTCTACTCCCAAGGTTTCATAAGATTCTAAAATTTCTTCTTTCATTTTCTTGGGCATTTCTTGTTTTTCGATTAATTCTCTAATTTTTTTGCTGTTTTCGTTTAATTGTGAAGTATTGTTCACATCGGTTTCATCAAGAGTTTTTTCTATTTTCTGTTTAATTGGAGAAATAAATCTTTCAAAAGCCTGCGCAGTTACAATAAAAGCGGGAGGGACTGGAAATTTAGCGTTATACATTTCTGCAAGACTTGCACCTTTGCCGCCGGCTATACTGACATCTTTGTTAGATAATTCAAAAAGCCATTTGACATAAGAGGTTTCCTCTTCAACTCTTTTTTTATTTGTCATAAAAAATTTAAACAAGATACTTATTTAACTTTTTCTATTATGCGAACGAAACTGCTTGTCTTAAAAAAAGAAAGCATAAATTTATTTTTTATTTTCTAAGGTTATTTTTATAGCGCAGGGAAGTTTAGGTTTAATTTTTGTCAAGGCTCTTCTTGCTATTGGAATTAATTTCTTCTCTGAAAAAGCCACTAAGAGAACAGTGTCTCCTTTATCAACAAAAGCCGCCCTTCCTATTACTGAACCAAATGATTCCTTCATTCCTGTATTAATTCTCTCTCCTTTACTTCCTCCACTATACATCCTGTTCTCTCTTAAAATATGGTGAGGGTATTTTTTAATAGAGAAATAATATCCTCCTGGAAGAGCTTTTTCTAAATCTTTGTGAATGACCTGCCTACAAGCTTCTAAAGCGTTGTCCCTTATTATAACTTTTTCTTTGCTTATTGCTCTTAACACAAATTTATACTCTCCTTTTTGAAATGCTTTAGCATTTCCCATATCAAACTTTACTATCTTTTGTTGAGGTATTGTTTTTATGTAATTCTTACTTTTAACTTTACTCTTTCTTGTATAAGGTCTTGCTTTTTTCTTTGAATAAGAACATGCTTTTCTAAGAGCCATTTTCCTCTACCTCCACTTCGGTATTTATTGCCTGCCCCGGCAATCCTTTTTCAAAAATAGCGCGAACGAGTCCTTTATTGCCATGGCAGGATGAGATTTTTCCTTCTATTATTTTTCCTGAAGGAGAAGTCCACTTCACTTTTTTTCCTATAAATTTTTCTGCATCTTCTCTTTTTTTTAGACCTACGTCTAATATAAAGTGTCTTGGTTTGTAAGTCTTTCTTCCCCTTCTAAATTGAATAACTTGCGCTTTCATTTTGAATTAACAAAAATTAGAGATAAAAAGGGTTTTTAAAGGTTGTCTTAATCGTTCTTTGGTGCGTTAAAGGTTGGTAAATCTACCATATACAGCATAATTTTCTCTTATTTTTTATCAAAAACCAAATTAATGTACGAGAAACTAAAATAGAAAAATTTATTAAATCTGTTCTTTTAAAAAGAGTATTAATAGAAAATTAAAAAAGATGGTGAGAGTAGCAATTAACGGTTTGGGAAGAATAGGAAGGGCTGTTTTAAAAATCTGTTTAGATAAAGGAATAAATGTCGTAGCTATTAATGATTTAACTGATGTAAAAACGCTTGCTTACTTATTGAAATATGATTCTATCTACGGAAATTATAAAAAGAAGGTTGAAGCTAAAAAAGATTTTTTAAAGATTAACAATAAAAAAATTAAAGTTTTTTCAAAGGCAGAACCAGATAAACTTCCCTGGAAAAAATTAAATGTTGATATTGTTGTAGAGTCAACTGGTTTTTTTGTAAACCAAGCAGAAAGGCACATAAAAGCTGGGGCCAAAAAAGTTTTAATTTCAGCTCCTTCTAAAAAATGTGATATTACAGTTGTTCTTGGTGTAAATGAAGAAAAACTAAAAAAAGAGCATAAAGTGATATCGATGGGTTCTTGCACTACCAATTGTTTAGCTCCTGTTGCAAAGGTCTTGAGCGATAATTTCGGGATTAAAAGAGGTTTTATGACCACTGTACATGCCTATACAAACGATCAAAAAATCTTAGATGTTTCTCATAAGAAATTAAGAAGAGGGAGAGGAGCTGCCATCAATATAATCCCAACAACTTCTGGAGCCACAATTTCTGTCGCAGAGGTTATTCCCAAATTAAAGGGAAAAATGGATGGTTTGGCTCTAAGGGTCCCTGTCGCGTGTGGCTCTATTGTGGATTTTGTTGCAGAACTTGAAAAAGAGGTTACAAAGGAGCAGGTGAATAACGCTTTTAAAAAAGCGGCATTAGGAAAATTAAAAGGGATTTTGCAGTATACAGAAGAGGAATTGGTTTCAAGTGATATTATTGGGAACCCGCATACATCAATTGTAGATGGTTTATCAACACAAATTATAAGCGAAACAGGAAATTTAATTAAAGTCCTTTCTTGGTATGATAACGAATATGCTTATAGTTGTAAATTAGTTGATTTAATCAAAAAGGTGAAGTAAAATAAAAGATAAAATGTTAGATATTTATGATTTAATAATTATAGGGGCAGGACCTGCTGGAATGACTGCAGGAATTTATGCTGCTCGACGCAAGATAAAATTTTTAATTTTAAGTTTAGATATAGGCGGACAGATGGGATGGTCTTCAGAAGTCGATAATTATCCTGGTCTGCCTGATGAAACTGGAATAGAGATTGTTAAAAAGTTTAATGAGCATATCAAAGACTACAATATAAAAGTTAAACGTGAGGAAGTAATAAAATTAGAAAAAAAAGGAAAAATTTGTGTTATAAAGACAAGAAAGAATGTTTACAAAAGTAAGGCTGTTATTATAGCTTCGGGCAAAAAACCTCGTAAATTAAATGTTCCAGGAGAGGAGGAATTTTTAGGGAGAGGTGTAAGTTATTGTGCTGTATGCGAAGCCCCTTTTTATAAAGCAAAAACTGTTGCTGTTATAGGAGGAGGGAATTCTGGATTAGAGGCTGCTTTGTTTTTATCAAAATATGCAAAAAAAGTCTATATTTTGGACATTTTGCCTAAATTAGGAGGAGAGCCCTATTTAAGAGATAGAGTTTTAGCTAATAAAAAAATTTTTGTTATAACAAATGCACGAACAAAAGAAATTTTGGGAGATAAATTTGTTGAGGGCTTAAGGTATGAACAAAATGGAAAAGAAAAAACATTAAAAATAAATGGTATTTTTATCGAAGTCGGTGTAGTGACAGAAGCTAACTTTACTAATGTTAAAAAGAATAAATGGAATGAAATTATGATTTTTAGAAGCACAAAGACTAATGAAGAAAATTTAACCAGTGAGGAGGGGATTTTTGCTGCGGGGGACTGCACGGATATTCCTGCCAAACAAATAGTGGTGGCAGCTGGCGAAGGAGCTAAAGCGGCTTTGGCTGCTTTTGATTATATTAACAAATGGAAAAAATAAACCAAGATTAGAGCTATTATGTTTCTTAATAGAAAGGTTTATAAATAATGAATACATATTCATAATATAAAAATTTAAATTAAGCCTTTAAGGCAGGAGGTCAAAATGCCTCGTGGAGATGGAACCGGACCTTTAGGAGAAGGACCTTTAACTGGAAGAAGAATGGGATATTGTGCAGGGTTTTCAGTTCCAGGGTTTATGAATCCTGGATTTGGCAGAGGTTTTGGAAGAGGATTCAGATACAGGGCGAGATTTGCTCAAAGAATTCCAGTAAGATGGAGTCAACCACAAGCATTAACAAAAGCAGAAGAAAAGCAACTTTTACAGGAAGAACTTAAAGCTTTAAAACAAGAAATGCGAGAGATTGAAGCAAGATTAAAGGAAATTGAAAAGAAAAAAGAATAAGTATAGAAAAATAAAAGTGTGAGGATGCACAAAGAATTTAGAAAAATAGGAGAAGACTTTGTAAATTTTACTATACGAAAAGAAGACTTTGACATATACGGACATTTAAATAATAGCTGTTACCCTATTTATTTTGAAAAAGCGAGAGTTTCGGCTTTAAGGAAAGTAGGAATTTATGATAGCGAGTTAAAAAAGAGAGGACTTGGACTTTTCGTAGTTGCTTCAAATTACAAATATAAAAGTCAAATAAATGG
>JAFCEO010000018.1 GCA_017609085.1 Candidatus Pacearchaeota archaeon
TATTATTCATAGCTTCAATAACTCTTTCAAGTAGAGAAGGGTGCTCTCTATTGAGAGTTTCGTAGTCAACAATTCCATCTGGAAATCCGCCGTAATATTCATGTCTTGAAGCTTGAACTATATGGTCAAAATTACTGCATGTGCTTCTTTCATCAACTACTTCAGGATTTTCTCCGAATTGATTAACACCATACCATTCAATGACATATTTTGCTGGTTTTCCGCAAACATAACATTTTGAATTCATACAAATAAGAAAATCCTTCGTTTATTTAAATTTACCTCTTCCCGATATTACTTCTACGTTCGGCTTCGCCGAACGTTGTACTTTCACAACTTCTTTTAAATTTCTAATATTGGTTTAAGAAATAGATATATAAATTTATAAATTCCTTATCTTTTTATTTCAAATGAAAAATGTTATTATAGTAAATTCTAAAGAGTTAAAATCCACAAAAGAGAAAATTGCTGAAGAAGGTAAGGGAAAAATACATGTTATAACAGATTTTGATAGAACTTTAACAAAAGCTTTTGTTAATAGTAAAAGAGTCCCTTCTCTTATTTCTGTTTTAAGAGATGAGGGTTATTTAACAGTCGATTATTCTGATAAAGCTAAGGCATTATATGAAAAGTATCATAAAATTGAGTTAGATCCCAAAATTCCCATATCAGAGAAGAAGAAAAAGATGCAAGAGTGGTGGGAAAAACATTTTGATTTATTAATTGAGTCTAACTTAAATAAAAGAGATTTAGAAAAAGTTGTTAACTCTGGAAATATTAGATTAAGAAGAGGTACTTTAAAGTTTTTAGACTTTTTACATAAACATAAAATTCCTTTGGTTATTATTTCTTCATCTGGATTAGGTGTAGAATCTATTTCATTATATTTAGAGAATAAAAAAAGACTTTATGATAATATTCATATTATTTCAAATTCTTTTGAGTGGGACGAAGATGGTTATGCGATAAGAGTTAAAAAACCTATCATACATTCTATGAACAAGGACGAAACTACTTTAAAAGAGCATCCTTTTTATGATAAAATTAAAGACAGAAAAAATGTTTTATTATTGGGAGATAGTTTAGGAGATCTTAAGATGATTAAAGGGTTTTCTTATAAAAATCTGATTAAAATTGGTTTTTTAAATGAGAAAATAAAAGAAAGTCTAACAGAATATAAAAGAGGTTATGATATTGTTATTTTAAATGACGCTGGAATGGATTATGTTAACAAATTACTTAGGGAAATAGTTAAATAGTAAGGTTGTTTTAAAATAAGGAAAATGCTCTTAAGAACACATTTGGCTTTGGTTGTTTTAGCAATATTGCTATTTGTAAATCATGTCAATAACCCTTTACTTTTTATTTTTGTCGTTTTAATTTCTACAGCCTTGCCAGATATTGATACAAGTTTTTCTACTCTCGGAAAAATAAAAGGATTTCGTTTTTTGCAATTTTTTGTTAGGCATAGGGGCTTAATCCATAGTTTTACTTTTTGCATTTTAATATCTTTATTACTTGCACTTTTTATTCCGAAAATAAGTTTTGCTTTTTTCATAGGTTATTCTTTACATCTCTTTGTAGATAGTTTTACTTACGAAGGAATAATGCCTTTTTGGCCATATTCAAAAAAAAGCTCTTGGCGTTTGAGAACAGGTAGTCTCACAGAAACTCTTTTGTTTCTTATTCTAATCTTCGTAGATATTTCATTTATAATTTTTTCGTTTTTTAATGTTTGAAATATATATAATAAATTGAGATAAAGCTTATAAAACTGGTTTCTTTTTAAAGAAAGAAGATGTCTGAAAAAAAAGAGAAGGATGAAGAGAAAGAATATAAGTTAAGTGACTTGCCCGGAATAGGCCCAAGTTCTATCGCAAAACTAGAAGCCGCAGGAATTTATGATTTAATGGGTATAGCAGTTATGACTCCTTCTGACCTTTCTGAACTGGCAGGTATAGGGGAGGCTGTGGCTAGAAAAGCTATTCAAGCATCAAGGAAAATGATGAAGCTCGGCTTCTTTGACGGATTAGAATTTGCTAAAAAAAGAGAAGAAGTTAATTTTATTACAACTGGAAGTGAAAATTTAAATTCTCTTCTTGGCGGAAAAGGGGTAGAAACAAAAGCAATGACAGAGGCTTTTGGTGCTTACGGTTCAGGAAAAACACAACTTGGATTGCAGTTATCAGTCAATGTTCAATTGCCTGTAGAGAAGGGAGGGGCAAATGGAAAAGCTGTTTATATTGACACCGAAGGTACTTTTAGACCAGAAAGGATTAGACAGTTAGCAGACGCTCTTGGTTTAAATTCTGAAAAAGTTTTGAAAAATATTTTTGTAGCGAGGGCATTTAATAGCGATCACCAAATTTTACTGATAGATAAGATTGGGGAAATGATAAAGAATGGAGAGCCAATAAAATTGGTAGTTGTAGATAGTCTAACTGCTCATTTTAGAGCAGAATTTACTGGAAGAGGGCAATTAGCAGATAGGCAACAAAAACTTAACAGATACCTTCATACATTGATGAGATTAGCAGAGCAGTACAATCTTGCCGTTTATGTTACTAACCAGGTTATGGCAAATCCTGCAATGATGTTTGGAGATCCTACAACCGCTGTTGGGGGGAACATAGTGGGGCATGCTTCTACTTATCGTTTATATCTTCGCCGCGGAAAAAAAGATTCAAGAGTCGCTAAAATGATTGACTCTCCCAATCTGCCTGAAAACGAAACTATCTTTTATATTACAGCTAATGGCTTAAGAGATGAAGCATAATTTATGAAGAACAATTATAAATGCCCCCACGAGGATTTGAACCTCGGATTCTTCCTTTTCACATCTTCCGCAAGGAAGTGTTATATCCAGCTTAACTATGGGGGCATACCTATAAGCAAAGAATAATCTTTATTAACTTTATTCTTTTGAATAAAAATCTCTTTTGAATTTTTAGTAAGTGTTATATAATAATCTATAAAAACTCTTTTTAATTCGTTTTATTATGGAAGAAAAACAGATAATAGCTGATTTACATATTCACTCAAGATTTTCAAGAGCCACTTCAAAGAATATAGATATTTTTAATTTAGAGAAATACGCCAGAATAAAAGGACTTAGTCTTCTAGGAACCGGAGATTTTCAACATCCTTTTTGGTTTAAAGAATTAAGCGCTTTAGAGGAAAGGGCTGGATTAATTTATACAAAAACAGAATTTCCTTTTTTATGGCAGACTGAAATATCTTTGATGTATTCGCAAGGCGGGAAAAGCAGGAGGATTCATTATGTTATTCTAGCTCCTGGCAGAGAAGTTGTCAAACAGATAATCGAGTTTTTTCAAAGCAAGGGAAGATTAGATTATGATGGAAGGCCTATTTTTGGTTTTTCTTCTGTTGAATTAGTAGAAGAAATGGAGAGAATAAGTGGAGATATAGAGATAATTCCTGCTCACATCTGGACGCCTTGGTTCGGTATTTTTGGTTCTCAAAGCGGATTTAATAGTTTAAAAGAAGCCTTTCAGGATAAAGAGGCAAAGATACATGCTATTGAAACCGGAATGTCAAGCGACCCTGAGATGAATTGGAGGATAAAAGAGTTAAACGAAAGAAGCATAGTTAGTTTTTCCGACTCTCATTCTTTTTGGCCCTGGAGAATAGGGAGAGAAGCAACAATTTTTGCTGGAGAACTAACTTATAAGAATATACTAAAACAAATTAGAGAGAATAGCTTTAAAGCAACCATAGAAGTTGATCCTGCCTATGGAAAATATCATTTTGACGGTCACAGGAACTGCGGTTTTTCTTGCTCTCCAGAAGAATCAAAAAAATTAAATGGAATATGTCCTAAATGTGGAAAGCCTTTGATAATCGGCGTTGAAAATAGGGTTGAAGAGTTAGCTTCAAATCCTAAAAATTTCAAACCAAAAAATGCAAAACCTTTTTATAAATTATTGCCTTTGCACGAATTAATTGCTTTATCAAAAGCAAGTACTTTATCGAGCAAGAAAACATGGCAAATTTACAATAGTTTAATTGAAAAGTTTGGAAACGAGTTTAATGTTCTTTTAAATGTAGATAAATTAAAACTTGCAAAATTTTTGCCCAACGATGAACAATTAGTTCAACTCATTATTGATAATAGAACTGGGAATATAAAGGTTAAGCCGGGCTATGATGGAGTTTATGGAGAAGCAATGTTAAAAGAAAAGCAAAAAAAGTTGTTTTAATTTTGATTTATACAGTTTAAATTTGTATCCTGCTTGTTTTGTCGATTTTTTACATTTATTACAGAAATCTTTTAATGTATATTTTTTGCATGAGGGACATTTCTTGAGTTTCATATGACAAGAAATTTTTTTACGTATATATAACTTACTAATCTTATCAAGTTTAATTTCTTATTTCTCTATTCTAAACACACAACCCTCTTCTTTCGCTTTTTTTTCTATTTCTTCAAAAAGTTGATTAAGTTTTATATTTGCTTCTTTATAATCTTTTCCTTTTTCTGTTAGTAAAAATTTTCCAGCAGCAAGATAAATTGTATTCGGAGGCAATATTCTTTTAATTCTTTTTATACCATCCTCTGCTTGACAACTAAGTGAAAATTCTTTTTTAACAGAAGCTTCTCTTTCTTTTTTTTCTTTTAAAATTTTTAGCAATTTTTCTGCTTCATTTTTCTCCATCAAATTTTTTAATAATTTTGGATTTTCTTTTGCTTGCTCGAAGAACTCTACTAAATTGTATTTTTTCTTGATTTCTGCAATTACTTTTTCAGTATTTTTTAAAATTGTTTTTAAAGTTGCTTCCAAATTTTTCTCTCTTTTGTAATTCTCAAGAACTTCTTTTTTTTCTTTAACTGTAACTCTTCTTAAACTTAAATCAATGTGCCCTTTTTCTACTCTTAAAACTCTGCATACAATTTTTTTATTTGGAACAACATAATCTCTTAAATTTCTTATCCTTCCCGGAGCCACTTCTGATGTTATGATTGTTCCCTCTTTTCCATAATCATCGATATTTACAAAAACAGTGGTTCCCACTATCTTAGTTACAGTACATAACACAACTTGACCTTCTTCCAATTCTTTTTGCATTTTATACTAAAATTTCGATGATTCTCGCTTTTATTTTCGCTTTTCCTCCGGATGGTTCTGCGAGAACGGAGTTACAAATTAGACATTTTACTGTGGAAGAAGCTTTTCCAAATATTATCTGCTCGTTTTTGCATTTACTACATCTCACCTTAACAAATTTACTTTTCATAAGAAGAATTAAGAGAATTTACTTATAAAGTTTTTGTTTTTAACTAAATTTTCACTAATTCAATTTCCAATCTTTTTTTTAGAAGTTCAATAAATTCTTTTTCTTTATTTTTTGATATTAAACAACCTGCAGCTGAAGCATGTCCTCCTGATTCACCCCCTATTTCTTTAACAACAGAATCTAGAACTTCACGAATGTTGCGTCCATTTCTTCCAGCAATTCTTGCAGAGATTTTTATTTTATCTTTGTTATGGGCCATAGTTATGATTGCTGTTCCTTCTTTATAAGATGGAGACATAGATAAAATAGAAGCGATTGTTCCTATTATTGTATCTTTTATATTGTTTTTCGTGTTTATTATAACATAATTGTCTCCTTCTATTTTTTTTGTAGTAGAAACAAAATTTAAGCCAGAGATTAAATGTTGTTTGTAGTGGGCATATATTTTTTCAGCCTTTTTTTTTGCTCTTTTATTCCCCAAACATAAAGAAAATGCAACATTGCTATGCTCAAGTCTTGAACATGCATTTATCATAGCTGATAATTCTCGAGCATCTTCTAATCGATTAAAGAATTTTACAAGGTAGATGTTGCCAATAAAATCTTCAATATTTTTTTCGTTCATTCTTAATAAGATAGCTGTAATTAATTTTGACATTTCATCTTCATTTAATTCTATCAAGCTTTTATATCTGCCGTCTTCTTTTCCAATTCCTGCTTCTTTTAGGAGATTTATTGCACCAATAGAAGAACCTGTAACTCCTGGGATAAACATACTTGAGCTAAATTCAAGAGCTTTGTTTAAAGGGCGAGTAGCCGGATAAAGCAGAAGACCTTTCTTAATTATTATTTCAGCATCATTTATTATTGTATTTCCTAATTTGCCGATATTTTTTTCTAACATATCTCCTACCATTCCTATAACTGCAAGATTTGCTAAATCTCTATTTTCGCTATTCATTTCTTTGGCAAAAAGATAAGTTAGACAAGCACCGCATAAATTCTCTTCATTGTAGAGGTGGGGATTGATTATATGTATATTTTTATTTAACTTTATATCTGGAATCTCATGATGGTCTATAATATAGATTTCATTTTTCAATTTATTTAAATGTTCTAAACTTCCCGAGCCCAAGTCTAAAAACATTAAGATACAATCTTTTGGAAGATTCTCAATAATTTCTTTTTCTAATTGTTTGACTATTCTTATAGAAAAATCTTTGTCGAGTCTTTGCAATGCAGTAGCCATTATTGCGGCAGAACATATGCCATCAGTATCATAATGACTTATAACTGTTATTTTTTTATTTTTACTGACAAGTTCAGGAATAAGACTTTTAATCTGATTTAGCATTTTTATAATTATTAAGATTTACCTCTTTTTCTTTTGAAGGTATCTCTTAAGTTTAGAAATTCTAGCTGTTATTATTGTCAATGCTCTTTTCGCAGTTTTATCTTGTTTGTTTTTTTCTAGATGTTTTTTAAGTGCTTCTTGTTTTTTCTCAAGATTTGTTAGTGTAGGATCCTTATATAAATTTTTTTCTCTTAGAATTTGACCGATTTTTTTACCAAAAATCTTTGTTGTGGGTATGCCATAAGTATCCCTTAAGACAAGCCCGATTTTTTCAGGAGTCAGTTCCTTTGCGAGTTTTAAAACTATTGCTTCAATATCTTTTTCATTAAATTTTAACCAAACCGGTTTTTCTTTGTCTTGTTTTGTTTTTGTCTTCTTCCTTGCCATTTTTATTTTTATTCTTATTTGTTTAAAAATCTTTTGTAATCTGGTTAGGTAAGGATAGCCCCGCCAGGATTCGAACCTGGGTCACAGCCTCCAAAGGGCTGTATCCTTGACCACTAGACTACGGGGCTATATGTTAGAAAGAGAGATTTCCGATTTAAAAGCTTATCTAATTTTTAAGTAAAGTTTCTAGTTTGTTTTTTTGGTTTAACGCATCTCTCTTATATCCTTCTATCAATTCTCTTGCTTCATCTGTTACAATAAACTCTTTTAGATAATAAGTCATTT
>JAFCEO010000005.1 GCA_017609085.1 Candidatus Pacearchaeota archaeon
GGTAAATACTCTCGACAGACTGGTCCCATGTTCTTTGACGGATTGCTTGATGGAATGATGATAAGCTCATTGGGGCAAGAAAAGTATAGTGCATATGTTTTAAATTAGATAGGCTTGCAGGATCTTTTTCTTTAATAGCTTTTTCAATTTCTTTTTCAGGCAAAAGAAGATGACTACACTCTAGGATTCTTATATTGCCGCCTTTTTCTGCCGCGCCGTCTATGTAGGGGTTTTCTTTTGCAAATAAGAAAGAAGCAGGAAACCATGCAAGGGGCTCATAATTGTTCTCTCTTTTTTTCATTAACTGTGGCTCTGCTTTTTTTGCTTTTTCAACCATCTCTTTAACTATCTTTCTTACTATAGAAGGGGTTTCTTGTTCGCTTAACCAATCCAAATGCATTAATTCTCTCGCATTTCCTGAAGTAAGGATATTTGTTTTTGTAGCAAGAGGAAGAACGTATCGGGCATCTTCAGGCGGAATTTTTGATTCATTCATTTCTTCATAAAGGGCAAAAGCTTCATTCAACAAATTTTCAATTCCATTCTTTTTATCCGAAAAAGAGGATTTTTCTTCTTGCCATTCATAGGATAAAACAAAACCGTTTTTTACATTTACTCTCCTTAAAGATTGTTGTAAGTGAGAGAGGTATTGGAAAGAGCAGAGAAAGAGAGTTGCGTATCTTGGTAAATCTTCTATCACAAATGTAAAGAAACTCTGGTCAAGAACAGAACCATGTCCTCTCCCACTAGTTTTTTTGAAAATAGCATCAAGCTTCTTTGTTAATGTTTCTTTGTTTAATAAGGAATAATCCTCATCAAAAATTTTTTTAGCAGATCTCTTATCAAAACAAGACCTTGCTCCGGCAGCTGCAATTTCCTGCCCTGCCCGGACGTCAATAGAAGTTAGTTTTGCCCATAATTCTACTCTTGGAATATTCGGTAATTTTTTACTCATAACCAAATTATTCTTCAATAATTTATAAAAAAATATATTCTAAAAAATATATTTAAGGAAGTATGTTTAAGGGATCAATCTTTCATTTCTATTTTTATATTGACAGAACGAGGGACAGAGATTCTCATTATCGAGTGCAAAACTCTGTCGTTTGCAGGCAGGTCTATAATCCTTTTATGTATACGCATTTCGAACCTGTCAAAAGTTGCTTTTCCATCACCACATGGTGATTTTCTTGTTGTAATTTTTAATCTTTTTGTTGGCAAGGGAATAGGTCCAGCTATATTTATTCCTGCTTGGCTAGCTATGTCTTTTATAGTCTGACATATATTGTTCAATTCAGTGATGTCCGAACTTTGCAATTTTATTCTTACTTTTGACATGACAAAATTAGAAAAGGTGTATTTAAAAAACTTGCTGTCATATCTTAATAATATGATGAAAATAAAAAGAATGTTAATGTTTTTTGCTATTTTATTTTTTTTAATCAGTTTATCTTATTTTTATTCTGAATTAGCGGGTAGAGATAATTATAAACTAGAAAGAATAAATATTACAAAAATTGTTGATGGAGATACCCTCGAAACTGAAATTGGTAAAGTAAGACTTCTTTGCATTAATGCCCCTGAAAAAAATCACGCATTTTATGAAGAGGCGAAATCTTTTTTGAAAGAACTTGAGGAAAAAGAAGTAGAAATTTTAAGAGATAAGGTAAATAAGGATAGATATGGGAGATTATTAAGATATGTTTTTTATAATGGCAGATTTGTTAATAAAGAGCTTTTGGAAGAAGGGTTGGCTCACATTTATCTTTGTGATGACATGGTATATAAAGAAGAATTGGAAGAAGCAGAAAAGAGGGCAAGAGAAAATGGAAAAGGAATATGGAAAAAGTCATACGGAAAATGTAAAGACTGTATTAAGCTTCTTTCTTTAAATCCCAAAGAAGAATATTTTATACTAAAAAACAATTGCGAATTTGAATGTAAAGATTTAGAGTTGAAAGACGAAGCAAATCATTTTTTTACTATTGACCTTGGAGCAGGGGAGGAAAAAATTTTCTTCTCTAAAGGAAAAGTATGGAATGATAATTCTGATAGTTTATTTTTGAGGGACGAGTTTGGTTTAATTTTGTATTATCATTACTAAATATTAAGATCTTTCAAATTTTTCTGTTGCTAATTTGTACATCGCTTCTGCCCATAATAAACGGGGTGTGCAGTTCGGAAGCCCCTCTATAATTCCTTCAGGAATCGTTCCTAATTTCTGTTTTATTCTCGCTACTCTTACAAAATATCTTTTCTCTCCTGTAATGAGATAGAGCCAAATTAAACCGAGAGGCCAAGCCATCTCTTCACCTTTTCTTAATTTATTGTTTTTACCGCTCCAAGTATCTCCTTCGTACCTTATGACTCCAAGGGGTTTTTCCAGATGTAACTGTACATTTGCGATTATTTTTTCTTTTATATTCTTCGATACAATTTGTTTTGGCCAGAGTAATGATAATAGGGCTAAATCATATTTTCTAGATTTTGTTTCATTAGGGAGAATTTTATATAGAGATTCATATCCTTTCTCAATAAGTTGTTTAAGGCTCTTTGTATTTTCAGTTTTTCGAAATTTTTTACAATAATTTTCTAAACCTCTTATACAAGCTGCTAAACTGCTACTTCTAACCTCTTTAGGACCTTCTTCCCAGAAGCCATAATCTGCACAATCCCAATATTTTATGTTTTCTAAATAATCTACAATTAATTTTGCTCTTTCTAAATCTTCTGCATCTGAGAGAATTTCAAGCAGATTGCCTACCGAGTCATTTTGTACCCAACTCCAGCCACCTGAAATTTCTTTAAGATTCTTGTTGTATCTTGGGTGTATGTGCATCCAATCTTGTGTAGGTTTATAATCAAATTTTCCTAAGTTTTTAAGATAATCTACAATATTCTGAAATGCTTTAATCATTTTTTCTTTTGTTTCTTTATCAACTGCCAAGTAAATATAATAGTTATCTCTTATCCAAAAGTTCCTCATTTCAGGATTTTCAGAATTTGGAGAAGCAGGAAATAATCCATTTATATCTTGATATTCTTCAAGTTTTATATCTAAAACTTCGAACATAATTATAAAAGTTATAGAGATTATAAAAGATTATCGCAGGTGTATTACAGAATAGTAGGATTTAAAAATAACTCGGATTTATAAAATAGTAAGAAAGGACCCGTGGTCTAGTGGTTTATGACATCTCCCTTACGCGGAGAAGATCCCAGGTTCGATTCCTGGCGGGTCCATTTTGATAATAAAAATGTCAAAAACAATAGAAGTTAAAATTAAGAAATTGCATCCAGATGCAAAAATCCCTCTCTTTTGGAACAGAGCATTCTGCTTTTTGATATTTGCTTTATAGAGAATGGAGGAGAGATTAAAGCAATCCTATGTAATCACACAAACCAGCCGATACAAATAAGAAAAGGAGACAAAATCTGTCAAGGAATAATTATGGACTATTATAAACTAAGTTTATAGAAGTCAATGAACTATCAATGTCAAAAAGAGGAAACAATTGGAATTCTTTAACAGGAAGGTAATCAAGCTTTATAATTTTTTATAAGTTACTATTTCAAAATGACAAAATAGAAAAATTTATAAATCATATTTTCTCTAATTAGGGATGGACAATTATAAAATAAAATATTTTATGAAAGATGGAAAGATAGGTGAGTTGAATTTCTCTTGTCCAGAGGATTCATTTGAATTTGATTTTTGTGAGTTTGTCCGAGAAAAAGTTCGCGCGGATAATATTTCAAGATTGATGGTTTATAAAAATGGCCATCTTATTGAGGGAGAGTTCCCACCAATTTGGGTAAATCATAAAGGTTATGTTTTCTCTAATAGAGGTTTAGAAAAGATCATCCCTTTTGACGAGAATAAACATAGTGCGCTCCTTGCTGATTATTTTGTTGATGAAAATTGTGAGGGATTAGATAATGTAATATCTAAGATTGATAATCAAAAATTCGAAAGGTTTATGGAAAATATGCCTTCTGGAGTTCCTATTTCTTATGAAGAGATTATTAAGTGTTGCGGAAAAAATAATAGGTATGACTCTTCTCGACTAACTTCAAAAAAACCATCACGAAAAGAATTGTTTAGAGAGAAATTAATTTCATTTCTTGTTAGTCTGGAAGGAAAAACACTAACTAAAGAAGAAATTTTAAGCAAAGCCGAAGAAGAAGGAATTTTTGATATGATGAGAGGTCCATTTAAAAGATTTAGACTATGGAATAAAGTTAGGTATTCTGATAATTTATTAGGGTTTGGAGGAGTACTTCTACGCAAAAGAAATAGGGGGCTTTTAAGAGATTATATATTTTTTGAGAGAAGTGATAAAGATTATAAAGGGGAGGCAGTGTACAAAGTAGGTAGAGAAACTTTCGCTCATTCTTTTTATTAATTTGAAGACATAATAAAACTTCTTGTTAATCTTGCCGTAATTATTTTACAATAATGTTTAAAATCTTGTTCTTTTTTTAATATTAAGCACGAGTAGGATAGTGGTGGAACATCTCCCTTACGCGGAGAAGATCCCAGGTTCGATTCCTGGCGGGTCCATTAGCTTAACTTTCATTAAATTTAAATACAAGTTTTTTCTTATTCTATAAGATGATAGAGAAAAATAAAGCAGAAGAGGGAAGAGCTCTTGACGAGAATATAGAAGATTATAAACCTAGAGGAAAACCTCCTGAGATTCCTGACGATATAAAAAAAGAAACAGAGAAGACGCGGGAAAAGTTAGAGGATTTTAAAAATTCAGTGATTAAAAAGTATCCTTTTACTTTGTCTATCGGAGTTATACCCCCTCAAGCATCGGAGAAATTTGATGATGAGAACGAGTTAAGTGAAGAAGAAAGAAAAGAAAAGCCAATTCATCTTGCCATTATTATTCCAGAAGACAAATTTAAAGAAATTAACAAAATTAAAGTAGATCTTATAAAACAAGTGAAAGATATGACTCCGAAAGTTTGGCTAAATATTTTGACTCCTGTAGACATATGGAATCTTTGCCTTGATGGAAAATATGATTTGGTAGAAGCAATTGGTATGTCTTTTCCCTTATACGACAAAGGTTTGCTTGGGGCACTAAGAGTTGCAGAAATTCATAAAAGTCTGGTTTTGAGAAAATTTGAGAGGTATGTTACAAGCTATGTTATTGCTGGCTCTCTAGTTAGGGGAGAAACTAAAAAAACCAGCGATGTAGATGTTTTTGTTATCATAGATGACACAGATGTAAAGAGAATGTCAAGACTTGAGTTGAAAGAAAAATTGAGAGCCATTATTTATAGTTATGTTGTGGAAGCGGGAGAGTTGGCAGGGGTTAAAAATAAGTTAAATGTACAGGTTTACATTTTGACAGAATTCTGGGAATCTGTGAAAGATGCTCATCCAGTAATGTTCACTTTTATCAGAGATGGCGTTCCTCTTTACGACAGGGGGACTTTCATGCCTTGGAAATTACTTTTGAAAATGGGAAAAATTAAGCCGAGTCCAGAAGCTATTGATATGTTTATGTCTATAGGAGACAGGCTTAATGAAAGCGTGAAGAGAAAATTACTTGATATAGTGATGGGAGATATTTATTGGGGAGTTATTACGCCAAGTCAGGCGTTGTTGATGTTGTATGGTTTGCCTCCTCCAAATACTTATGAAACAGTTAGGGAGATGAAAAAGATATTCGTGGAAAAAGAGAAGATGTTGGAAAAGAAATATGTTGATATCTTAGAGAATATTGCTATAAACTATTACAAGGGCTATGAACATGAGAAAATTAAAGAAGTTAAAGGAAAAGAGATAGATAAATTATTAAAAGATGCAGAAGAATATATGAAAAGATTGAAGGAATTAAGAAAAGAAATAGAAAAAAGGGCCCAACAAAAAACAATAGAGGAAATCTATAATAATGTTTTCAAAATTCTGCAGGGTCTTTTCGGAAAAAAATCCGAGACCCAACTTATTAAGGAATTTGAAAAAGAATTAGTGAATAAAGGCAAGACAGATCCGAGATTTTTACGTGTTTTAAACGAGCTTGTAGATAGTAAGAGGAAATATAAGGGAAAGAAAAAACCTGCAAAACACGAAATAGAAGAAATCAGAAAAAATGCTACTCATTTGATAAATAACCTAATAGAATATGGGCAAAGATGCGAATTAGCAGAATTGCAGAGGAGTAAAGTTATTATAAGTTATAAGGGAGGGAAAGCAGAATTATTCTTAACAGAGCCGGCTTTTCTTATTAAAGAAGGAAGAATTAAAAAAATTACAAACAATATTGAGCCAGCTGAGCAAGGAGAGTTTGAAAACATAATAAGACAGCAGAAAGGAAGGTCTGGAAAATTAACTCAAAAAATTTTGTCTTTATTAAAAAAAGAACTCGGAGAATTTGAGATTATCATTTAATTTTTCTTGTGGGGAAGATAAGAACAAACCGCAATATTTAAAAACGACCTTTATTTTTTAGAATGATGGAAGAAAAAATTAAAGAAGTTTTTTTAAAAAATATTAAAAAATTTAAAAAAAATCCGTGGATGGTCTTTACTGTTGTTTTAGGAATAATTGTCATTGTCCTTTTGATTTTTGTTTTAAAAGTTGGTTTTTCAGAAATAAACATTAGTGAAAAAGGTGCAAGTCAGAAATTAGTTACTTATCTTAATGAAAAAGTTGGCGGGGGAGTGAATTTTGTTTCATCTGAAGATATTGGAAACTTATATAGGGTTGTAGTTTCATACCGTGGAAATAATTTCCCAGTATATGTTACTAAAGATGGAGGATATTTTGTTCAAGGAGTGGTACCAATAACCGCACAAGCTACACAAATAACGCATCAGGAACAACAACCCTCTAATATTCAAAAATCTGATAAGCCAAAAGTCGAGTTGTTTGTAATGACGCATTGTCCTTATGGAACTCAAGCAGAAAAAGGATTGATTCCTGTTTTGGAATTATTAAAGGATAAAATTGATGCTAAGATAAGGTTTGTCCATTATTTTATGCACGGCGATAAAGAAGAAGAAGAAACTTACAGGCAGATATGCATAAGAGAAGAACAGCCAGATAAGTACTTGAGTTATTTAAAATGCTTTTTGGAAGATGGAAACTCAAACAAGTGTTTAGTTAAAGAAAAGATAGATAGGACCAAATTAAATTCTTGCATTAAGAGTAAATCAAAAGATTATTATGCTTCGGATTCAGAACTAAGTAAGAGTTATGGTGTTAGAGGAAGTCCAACTTTAATAATAAATGGTGCTGAAGTAAGGAGTGGAAGGGCTCCTGCATCCTTCTTGTCGACAATTTGCTCTGCATTCAATAAACCAGTGGAGGAATGTAACAAGGAGCTTTCTTCAGCAACTCCTAATCCAGGTTTCGGCTATTCTACTTCTTCTGGGAGCAGTGGTGGGAGCTGCAATTAATGTTTTTTTAAAAATAAAAACAATCTCTTTAACTGATAATTTTATTTAATGAATATTGTATATAGTTAACCTTTTAAATATGTACTTCTTCTGTTTTATATGAAAAATGGATTAATTATTTTTATTTTGTGGATTTTTTTAACTATCGGTCTTCTAATGATGTTCTCTTCTTTTTTTTTAAAATTGACTGGCTTAGTTGTCACAAGTCTAAATACTTGTTCCGATAGTGATGGTGGAAGAAATTATGGAGTCAAAGGACATGTTGAAGGGATTTATTATTTATTTAGAGAGGAAAAATTTTATGAAGAAGATAGATGTAAAGATAACGAAACTTTGATTGAATATTATTGTGTTCAAGATGAAATGCATTCTTATAAGGAGAAGATAGAATATAAGTGTAGAAAAGGTTGTGAAGATGGAAGATGTTTAGAAACTACTATCGAAATTCCTGAAAAAATTTCTTTATTGAATAGAATTAAGTTATTTTTTAGAAGATTGTTTTAGTTTTCCACTTTTTATGAGTTTCTTGATATTCTTCAAGAAATTTAATCTCATCTTCACTTAATTTGATTTCTTTTCTTGCTTTTTCGTTCAGTATTAAAGGCAGGAGGAAAAATTCTTTTTCTGCTCTTTTTCGCGAAATATGGACGGCTTTCGCAAATTTAGCTGCAATGCTTTTCTTTTTAGCATATTTTTGATTTTGAAGCCATATTTTTAAAATCCTTTTCGGTCTTTGGTAGATGGTAAATTTTGATAAAGGTTTAGGTTTCTTACTTGCAAAAGAAATTCCTGCAGATAATAAAAAATTTTCATAGATAAGAAAACGCCAATGTTGTTGTCTGTGAATTCTTCCTCGAAAAACATCAGCTTTGCTCAAAGCATCATAAGCAGAAGCAAGAGACTCATTTTGGTATTCATAAGGGATATTCTCTTCAATCCAAAGAAAAATATCATCTATCGACATATCTACATTATCATAAACTTTTGTAAGGTTAGGATCTGTTCTGTTTCTAAATACCTTTCTTAAGACTTGAAAAATGTCTTCTTCTTTTTCCCTCTCATGTATATCTTTTACATCTATTTCTGTGTCAAGAACTGTTTGCAAATCATTTAATGCTGCTCTAACGTCTCCCCGAGATTTAGCCGCTATCGTTTTTAGAATGTCAATTGAAACTGTTTTCTTTTCTTTTTTACATATATCTTGCAATATTGATAAAACGCTATAATAATCTAATTCTTTAAGTTTGACCACCTCCACTTTTTTTCGAAGCAAATTGAATTTTTGTTGCCAAATATTGTTAGCTGTGATAATTATGGGAAAAGAAGTTTTTTCTATGAGTGCTAGAAGTTCGGGCAAGCCACCCCTGTCTATTGTTATACCATCTATTTCGTCAATTAAAATTAATTTTCCCTTTTTTCCAAATAAGGACTGTTGTTTCATTGCAGGAGCCATCATCTGCTCTAATTTTTGTTTATTCCTTAAGTCAGACGCATTTAATTCAAAAATTTCTAAATTTTCTTCATTTGCAAGGGCATAAGCTAGAGAAGTTTTTCCTGTCCCGACAGGACCATGTAAAAGCAGAGCTTTTTTACGTGGGAAGTTTTTAAAAAAAGCTTTTACTGAAGCGATCGCAGTTTCTTGACCTTTAATGTCCGAGAAACATTCACATCTGTATTTTTCACATAACGGAATCATTTCACATAAATTTAATCTTTTAATTGAAGCAGGGATTTAAATATCTTATTATACCTTTAGATTTATAAAAATTTATATAGTTCAAAAACCTTTCTGGAAGAGTTAGATCAAAAAGAGGGTGAGATGAACCAAGAGTTGGCCGAAATTTTTTACGAGATTGCAGATATTTTAGAAATGAAAAAGGTTCAGTGGAAACCACAAGCTTATAGAAAAGCGGCTCGTTCTTTAGAATCTTTAGGGGAAAATGTTAAGGATATTTACAAGGAAAAAGGGTTTAAAGGTTTAACAGAAATTCCTGGTGTTGGAGAAGGCATAGCAAAGAAAATTGTTCAGTTTATTGAAACAGGGAAGGTTATTGAATTGGAAAAATTAAAAAAGAAAATTCCTGAGGGTCTCGCCGATATGATGAAAGTTCCTGGTTTGGGAGCTAAAAGAGCCTTAAAGTTATATAAGAGATTAGGGATTAAGTCAATAAAAAAACTTGAAGAAGCTGCCAAGAAACACGAAATTCAAAATATAGAAACATTTAAAGAGAAAAGTGAGGAAAATATTTTGAAAGGTATAGAATTTTTAAAGAGAAGCAAGGGAAGAGTTTTGTTGGGTTATGCATTACCTATTGCTCGCTATATAGAATCTCAATTAAAAACTCTTAAAGAAGTTAAAAAAGCTGTTTCTGCAGGTTCTCTTAGAAGAAGAGAAGAGACAATTGGAGATATTGATATTCTAATTGTCGCTTCAAATGCAGAGCCAGTTGTTAAATTTTTTACAGAAATGCCTGTTGTTGAGAGGGTATTGGCAAAAGGTAAAACAAAAGCTGTAATTATCACAAAAGATGATATACAAGTTGATGCAAGAATTATAAAACCAGAATCCTTTGGTTCTGCTCTTCAGTATTTTACTGGAAATAAAGAACATAATATTCATCTAAGAAGATTGGCTCTAAAAAAGGGCTTAAAGTTAAGCGAGTATGGATTATTTAAAGGAAAAAAACAAATAGCAGGCAAAACAGAAAAAGAAGTTTATAATAAACTTGGGATGTGTTATATAGAACCAGAACTGAGAACAGATAGTGGAGAAATAGAAGCTGCTTTAAAGAAAAAATTGCCTAAACTTGTAGGGTATGACAATATCAAAGGTGATTTCCATGTACACTCAAAATGGTCTGACGGCTCTGATAGCATAGAAGAAATTGCTAAAACCGCTAAAGATAATGGTTTAAGTTATATAGCAATATGCGACCACGCAGGACATTTAAAAATAGCACATTCTTTAGACGAAAAAAGAATAGAAAAACAAGGAAAAGAAATAGATAAAATTAATAAAAAACTATCTGAAATAAAAATTTTAAAAGGGGCAGAAGTGGACATAATGGCCGACGGAACTTTATCTTTAAAAAACTCTGCTTTAAAAAAGTTGGATATAGTGATTGCTTCTATCCACTCTGGATTTAGATTTCCAAAAGAAAAACAAACTGAAAGAATTTTAAAAGCAATGGATAATCCTTATGTTAATATTCTCGGGCATCCTACAGGAAGATTGATACAAAGAAGAGAGTCTTACGAAATAGACTTAGAAAAAATTTGCGAGAAAGCAAAAGAAAGAAAAATCGCTCTTGAAATAAATGCCAATCCCGAGAGATTTGATTTAAATGACGCGAATGTAAAAGAAGCCATCGCTAAAGGAGCTAAATTGGCTATTGGGACTGACTCTCACAGTAAAACACATCTCAGTTTTTTAGAGTTAGGGGCTGCAATAGCAAGAAGAGGGTGGGCCGAAAAGAAAGATATTTTGAATTGTTTAAGTTTGAAGCAGTTAATGAAGTTTTTAAGAAAAACTTAAGCTTTTCCTTGTCCGGCTAAAACAAAACTTGCTAATAAAGCTTCAAGCTGAATAAATTCATCGCTTCCTTCTACCATTCTGAACTCAATTTCACCAGTTTTTTCAACAAGTTTCACTTTTAAAGAATCTTCTATTGGCAAAGACCAAATTTCTTTTTGTATTGCTTTTATTACATCTTGTCCTGAAATGCTTTCTTTTAACATTATGTCAAGTAATTTTTCTTTTGCTTTTATAAAATCTCCAGACAAGGCATAATCCAATACTATTTTGATATCAGCAGGTTTGGCACTTGAAACTATGGTATTGACAAGGTTTTCTGTTATATTGGGACTTATAGATGCCGTTGCCTGCAAAAGATTGATTGCTCTTCTACAATCTCCTTCACTCGCTTCATATAGTGCTATCAGTGCTTCTTCTGAGATAGAAAGATTCTCTTTTTCTGCTATTTCTTTTATTTTTTTGAAAATATCTTTTCTTTCAAGAAGTTTGAAACGGAATATTGCACACCTACTTTGTATAGGGTCTATTATCTTGCTACTATAATTACAAGAAAGGATAAATCTGCACGTTGAAGTGAAATTTTCCATTGTTCTTCTTAGAGCTTGTTGAGCTTCTCTCGTTAATGCGTCTGCTTCGTCTAAGAAGATAACTTTAAAGGGCACATTTCCTAAAGATTTCGTTCTTGCAAAATTTTTAACTTCTTGTCTTATGACATCTATGCCTCGTGAATCGGAGGCGTTTAATTCAAGATAATTTTCTTTCCAGTTTTTTCCAAACAATTCTTTAACGATAACTAAAGCTAAACTGCTTTTACCTGTTCCTGCTGGACCTGCAAATAATAAGTGAGGTATGTTTACAGATTTTGTTAAATTCTGTATTCTTTTAACAATCTCCTCTTGACCGAGCACTTCTGAAAAATTTTCGGGTCTATATTTTTCAGTCCATATATTATTATCCATTTTATATTTTTAAAAAAAGTCGCATTATAAAGATTGCTATGATATAAGATATATTTTTATTTAAGAAAAACTTATTTGCTTCTCTTTCTATGTAGTTTTCTTCTTTTTTTCTCTTTTCTAAGTCTTTTTCTTTGCCACTTCCATCTCATTTGTCTTTTCTTTTTCCATCTACGACTTGAGCGTTTCATAAAAAAAATGAGAAAAAACTGGTTTAAAAATGTTTAGATTTTTTCATTTTGTCAAAGAAAACTTGATAAAGGGTTTTAACTAAAAAAATTCAAAATTGGTAAATTTCTTTAAACGCCCCTTATACACTTCAACTTTTTCATTATGTTTCTTCATCGTTTCTCGACTACACTCGGTTCTTAATCTCTTTTAATTACGATTTAAGTTTCTAAGGTTTTTGGATTAAATTTATAATCCCTTTTTTCTCTATCCTTACATAGCCCTGTAGTCTAGCGGTCAAGGATGCGAGGTTCTGGACCTTGCGACCCAGGTTCGAATCCTGGCAGGGCTATTTTATTTTAATATACTTTAATAAAATGTTTGAAAAAACAAAAGCATCGATTAAAATAAAGAAAGCTATCAAGCTAGTAGATATACTTGAACAGAGGGGTACAATCAATAAAGATGAAAAGCTTGCTTTAATAGAAATCTCTTCTCTTTATTTTTATGGAGGTATACGAAAAAAAGAAGAACTCATTGATTATATAAATGGTTTCTATGATTTTCTTTACAGTTCTTCTAGGGAAGAAGAAAGACTAAAAAGTGTTAGAAGAGCATCTACTCGACTTGCTTTCAGCATTAGTTTTAGAGAAAGACTTCTTGGTTTTTGTTTAGATTATTTTATTCCTTTTTTAAATAAAAAGAGTTTTTTTGAGATATATAGGTTATATAAGGAAGAAGTTGAAAAAAAGCAAGCAGTGTGAATAAACTGGCTAAATAATTATTAAAGCTAAGAAGAGTGTAATAAGATAGCTTTATATACCCTTTTTACTTCTACATTTTATGGTAGAACCAGAAGAGATGGAAATCGGGGTCGTTTCAAATTATTTTGACCATGTAGGGGTTGCAGCTATAAAACTAAACGGAGATTTGAAAGTAGGAGATACTATACATATAAAAGGCGGAGAAGTTGATTTTGAACAGAAAGTAGAAAGTATGCAGATTAATAGAGAACCAGTAGAAAAAGCAGGAAAAGGGGATGAAGTAGGAGTAAAAGTTAACGAGAAAGTTAGAAAAGGATATAAAGTTTTTAAGAAATAAAATTTCGCCCCGAAAATTTTTAATTTTTGATTATAACAATTAATCTTATAGTGAGCGGGAGCTTTCTTGATTTTTATACAAAAATTTAAAAAGATTTTTGAATTTAAGAGAATATGCTCCTGTAGTCTAGTGGCCAAGGATGCGGGCCTCTCGAGCAGGGAGTTTTACTCGATGAGAGGATAACTCTGTCCGCTTGGACAACTGCGATCTCCTGCAGAAATTTTATAATCTATGTAATTTCTGCAATAACTTTCGGAGAACGCCCGTGACCCGGGTTCAAATCCCGGCAGGAGCATCGTTTTTATTTACTTTTGTTATGTTTTTTTATAAAGGTCCAAATAAAACTTTAAATATACATTCTGTTTAATGTTTTTATGACTTATATTAAAAAATTGGTGTTAAAAGGCTTCAAGAGTTTTCCTCGAGAAACAGAAATAATCCTAGATAGAAATATGAATTGTATTGTTGGTCCTAATGGTTCTGGTAAGAGTAATATAACTGATGCTATCTGTTTTGTTCTTGGGAGGTTGAGTATAAAAAGTATGAGAGCCACTAAAGCAGCTAATCTTATTTTTGCAGGAAGTAAAACAGCCAAACCCTCTTCAGAAGCTTCGGTTTCTATGGTAATAGATAATTCTGACAGGATTTTCTCTCTTCCTGAAAAAGAAATAATTATTAAAAGAATAGTGAGAAGAAATGGGCAGAGTATTTACAAAATAAACGGTTCTGTTAAAACGAGACAAGAAGTTCTCGAATTATTGGCCCAGGCAGGAATAGATCCTCACGGATTCAATATAGTTCTTCAGGGAGAAATTGACAGTTTTGTTAAGATGCATTCTGAAGAAAGAAGAAAAATTATTGAAGAAGTTGCTGGAATTTCGATTTATGAAACGAGAAAACAAAAGTCATTAAGAGAATTGGAAAAGACAGAAGCCAAATTGAAAGAAGTTTCAGCTGTTTTACGAGAAAGAACCTCTTATTTAAAAAATCTTGAGCAAGAAAGGCAACAGGCTTTAAAATTTAAAAAACTGGAAGAGACTATCAAGCGATGTAAGGCTTCTATTTTAAAAAGAAAACTTGAAGAAAAAAAGAAAGAAAAAGAAAAAGCGACAGAAGAGGTAAGTAAAAAGAACTCTGCTATTGATAAAATTAAAATAAATATTGGAGGATTACAAGAAAAAATAGATACTCTAAATAAAAGAGTAGAAGAAATAAATAATAAAATTCAAAAACTGACTGGAACAAGCCTAGAAACTTTACGTACCGAAATAGCAGAATTGAAAGCAGAGATAGCCGGCTTATCTGTTAAAAAGGAAAATTATCAGAACCAAATAGAAATTATAGAAAGAAGAACTCAAGAACTTAAGAAAAATATAGAAAATTCGGAGAAAGAAATCGAAAATATGAGAAAAAGCAAAGGGAAAAGCAGGGGGCAGGATTTAATAGCGAAGAAAAATTTGCTGGAGGAGCTTGAAGAAAAAAAGAACAAATTTTACTTTTATAAATCCTCTTTGAACCTTCTTAACCAAAGAATCGAAGACAAGAAAAGCCATCTTCAAAAAACTGAACAAGAGTCTTCTATCCTTTTAGAAAAAATAAAAGAGATTGAAGAAAGTTTGGAGTTCAAGGAAAGCTTAGAAAAAAATAAAGAACTTATTATAATTTTAAAAAAGAATTTGGAAGAAAACAAAAAAAAGCAATCTATCGCTGAAAAAACCATCCTCGATTTAGAAAAGCTGATAGCAGCTTCTTTAAAACAAATAGAAGAATTAGAAAAAATTAAAACCAAAGTTTCTAAGTTAGATGTTTGCCCTCTTTGTAAAACAAAGATAACTTCTAGACATAAAGAGCATATAGACAATGAATCTAATGAGAAGATAAACGATTTAACAAAAGAGATTAAAGAGGCAGAAAGAAAAAAAGATGAAAATTGGGATTTAAAAGAGGATTTAATTCTTAAAATTAGGGAATTGACAGAAGAAATCGAAAAAAGAGAGAGATGTGTGTTAAAGTTGGAAAATATAAATGAAAAAAAACAACAGTTGAAAAGCTTGGAACAGGAAAAAGAGCGGTTGACTAATGACATAAATAATTTAAAGAGAGAAAAAGAAAAACTCGAAAAAACTATTCTTCAGTTTAAAAATATAGAGGAAGAATATGAAACTTTGAAATTAGAGATAGATGAGCTTGCAAGACACGAAGAAGTTAATGTGGGGATGGAAATAACTTTAAAACAAAGAGAGTTGGAGAGGATGAAAATTATAATAAAACAGAATTTAAGAGAGAAAAAAGAACTTGAAGAAGGAATTCTAGAAATAGGGTCTGAGCTTGAAGAAAAAGAATCTCTTGTTGAAGAAAAAGAAAAACAAGAAAAGGAAGTGCAAGAAAAATTTAAAAAATTGCTTGAGGAGAAAAATAAAATTCAAGATAAAGTGAGGTTACTTGAATCTGACATATTAAAAAAGCAAAATGAAAGAAGGTTTATAGAAAATGAGATAAATGACTTTAAAATAAAACTGGCAGAAATAAACGCGCAACTTGAAACTCTTTCTTTTGAGTATGAAGAATTTAAAAATATAGAAATATTAAAATTACCTCTTCACAAACTTGAAGAAAAACTTCAAAAGGCAAAAACCGCCCTTGATTCCATAGGAACAGTAAATTTAAAAGCTTTGGAAGTTTATGACGACATTAAAAAAGAATATGATGCTATTGCAGAAAAAGTTTCTACCTTAGAAAAAGAAAAAGAAGAAATTTTAAGAGTTATTGAGGAAATAGATAAGAAAAAAAGAAAAGCTTTCAACAAAACTTTAAAAGAAATTAATACTCTTTTCTCGCGCAATTTTTCTCAATTAAGTACTAAAGGTTATGCTTTTTTAGAGCCTGAAAACAAAGAAGATGTTTTTTCTGGAGGATTGGATATTATAATAAAGGTAGGAAAAGGAAAATATTTTGATGTCACTTCTCTTAGTGGCGGAGAACAGACACTAATAGCGTTATCTTTAATTTTTGCTATACAAGAATATAAGCCCTATTGTTTTTATATTTTTGATGAAATAGATGCTGCCTTGGACAAAAGAAATTCAGAAAGATTGGCTCTTTTATTGAAAAAACATATGAAAACTGGACAATATTTAATAATAACGCATAACGACGCTTTAATTTCAGAAGCATCTACTCTTTATGGAGTTAGTATGCAGGATGGTATAAGCAAGATTTTAAGTTTGCAGATTTAAAATAAGAAGAATCATTAAAATAAAAAATGAAAAAAATAAACTAAAAAATAAACAATAAATCAAAAAAAACTTAGTAATAACTTGTTTCTTCTTCTGTTTCCTCTGCTGTAGGTTTTTTCTTTAACAACACAATAAGAATTATTAATAACACCACAAATACTATTGCTAAAATCACTGTCAAGATAACTATAGAATCTTGTGCTTTGCCTTTTTCTACATTTGCTGAAAAGTTCACTTGCTTTATTAATTCATTTTTACTTTCAACGTTGATTGTTATTATATGTGTTCCTTCTTCGGCACTCTCTGTAGCTTTAACTTTAACCTTTATTGTTTTACTTGAATCTGCTGGCACAGTTACTATTGGCTCTACTTCTACGATTAATCCTTTAGGAGTTTCTTCTGGAGTCAAAGTGTAAACTTCCATTTTATCTCCAGAATTAATTAGGATTAAATCGTAAGTTACTTCTTCGCCGATATTTAAATCTCTGCTACTTATACTGGACAAAACACCACTTACTTTTTCTACTCCAGAAATTGCTATGTTCTTCTTTACTAAATCAGAAGAGTCCATATTGTAGGCTTCTACTTCTAAACTGTAAACGCCTGTTTTAGCGTTTTCTGGAAGTGTTAAGTAGATTGTTCTTTCTCCTGAGTCTTTTCTGTTACCTTCGCAATCATCATCGTACTCACATTCATCTAATGGATCTAAATCTCCAAAGTAAATCTTTTTCTCGATGTTCAACTCAGGAATTCTTGCTTTAACAAAGATGTCTTCCAACTTCTTCATTCCTCTATTTTTTAAGACAACATTTACTGCAATAACACTTCCTGGAGTAACTTCTCCTTCAGTTTCAGCAGATAAAATTTCCAAGTTGTAAGATTCTCTTTGAAGTTTTAAACTGTACTCTTCCTCATCACTTTTTGTTTTATCCGAAATTCTTATTATTAGTGTGTACTCTTCTGTAGGGTCTACGTCTTCTGGAAGAGTTAATGAGAAGTATTTTGTATATATACTTCCATCCACCAATTCAAATCTCTCTGTTTTATCACTTATTTCATTTCTGTAGCCATCAATCCAAACTTTAACTCTAACATCACTTGCATTTTCTACTGCTTTAAAAACAACTTTTATTGGAAATGTTTCCCCTGCTTCAATTCCAATCAAATCTCCAGTGTTATATTCAACACCATTTATTGTCACTTCCCAATTATCTGTATCTGTTAAGTCACCAGTATTTGCGTTCACTACACAGGTCAAAGCCAATATTGTAAATACAGCAATTATGGAAACTAAAATCGATTTTTCCATTTTAAAATTTAATTAAAATTTAATTGCTAGAAGAGGGATTTTTACCTTTTTAAAGATTATTATGCTGTATTAACTATATAATAATTACAGAAATAGAAAGGTTTTTAAAGTATACCGAAATATACTTTGGTATATTAAATTTTATCAAAAGATTAAAGATGAAAATCCAGCGTACAACAATTAAGATAAGTAAAGAAATAAAGGAAAGACTTGACAACTTAAAAGAGCATGAAAGAGAAACATATGAACAAGTTATAAAAAAAATTCTTCATATTTTAAACCTTGTAAGAAAAAACCCTCTACTTGGAAACAAAATGTTGGTGGATATAGATAAAGCTATTAAAAGAAGAAAAGCTTACAATAAAATAAATAGAAATCCTTCTAATGATTAGTCAGATAAATTTTAATGTTCTGAGAGAATCTCCAATTGGATCGGGACTTTCATTTATAATTACAATCTCTTTACCTTTAGCATATTTTTTTAAGTTTGATATAAGTTGTTTAATTTCTTCTTCTTTTGTTTTTATATGTCTCCTTTCTCCTTTATCTGTATATTCAATTCCGGAAAAATGAATATGCAGTTTCTTGTATTTTTTAAACTTTCCTAAAATTTCTTTATAATCTATTTTCTTTTCTCTTGCCAAGATATGTGCAAAATCTATACAAAAAGAACACTTAGTTTCTTTTGTTAATCTTAAGATTTCGTCAACAGAGCCAAAAACATTAATTTTACCGGTTGTTTCAGGAGCCAATTTAATTTTCCATTTTTTCTTTTTTATTTCCTTTTGCATATCAAGAATAGCATTCTTTATATTTTGATATGTTTGCTCTTTGTCTATTTTTCCATAGTAGCCTGGATGAAAGACCACTATATAGGCATTCATCCACTCCCCAATCTTACAACAATTTAAGATTCTTTTTTTACTTTCTTCAATCTTCTTTTTTTCTGCACTGTTAAGGTTAATCCAGTATGGGGCGTGAATACTTAATTTAATGTTCTGTTTTTTTGCTTCCTCTCCTATTCTTTTCGCAATTTTTTCATTCTTTATATAAACTCCATAGGTAAATGCAATTTCACAGGCAGAAAGACCAAGAGATTTATACTCTTGTAGGTTTTTAACAGCTTCTTTAATTCCTCCTAATCCCGCAGGTCCTAATTTTATTTTCATTTCTCCTCTTTTTCAGAAATTTTCATTTAAAATTTCATGTGGAATTATCGATTTATCCTTTTATAACAATCTTACAAACTGACTAAATCTATCTTCGTACTAGTATACGCGAAATTTCTTGCAATTAAATGTTTGCAGTTTAATTTTTCAGCTGTTTTAACTATGGAGGGTGTTGCAGTACCATCAATGACAATTGCATAAACTTTTCTCAATTTCAGATTATACAATTGGCTTAAAGGTATCTTTTTTATTACCTCTAAATTTTCATTGAGTAAGACCGCGCCCTTTGTTCCTATTAAATCTTCAATAATTTCTTTTATTTTATCAATATCCTCTGCCGTCAATTTTTTGTATTCTGTTTTTCTTTTATCACTTTTGCCTATTGTTCTTCTTTTACTTTTTTCTTTGACTTTAGTATTCTTCCTTCTTGTTGTTCTTTTAATTTTTGTTTTTTCTACTAATTCATCTACTTTAATTTTCTTTCTTAAACTTGCGAGTATTTCCTTAGGGGTTAATTCCTCAACTTCTTTTCCATCCGGCGCTGTCGCAATGTAGTCGATGTCGGCATTATTTATTACATTTTTCATTATTAATTTTCCCCCTCTATCTCCGTCGACAAATAAAGTTACTTCTTTCTCACGACTGAGGTCTTTAATTGTTTCTGGAAGGATGGTTCCGTTCATGGCTATTACATTTTTTATTCCTGCTTTTAATAAATTAATAACGTCTGCTCTCCCTTCAACAACTATAATCTCATTACCAGAAATATCTCCTGCAGGAAGATTTTCGGTTCCATAATTTTGCAAATTTGATACTCTAAGGGCTGTTTTAACTTTATTCTCAATTTCTCTGCTGTCAGACGCTCCTTCTATTTTTTCTAATAATTTTTTAGCTCTTTCTATTATATACTCTCTTTTGCTTCCTCTTACATCTTCAATTTTTTCAATTTCTATTTTTGCATCGCTAGGACCTATCCTTTCTATAGTCTCTAGAGCAGCAGCTATTATTGTGGTTTCTGCTTTATCAACAGAACTTGGAATCTCTATCTCTCCAACAGTCTTCCCATCTTCCGATCTTAAAGTTACTTCTATTCTTCCAATTTTTCCTTCTTTTTGTAAATCTCTTAATTCTAAGTCTTCTCCTAACAATCCCTCTGTCTGTCCAAATAAAGCTCCTATAATATCTGGTTTTTCTACAGTTCCTTCTGCTTCAAATTTTGCGTGAATTATGTATTTAATTGAAACAGGACTTAGTTTTCCCATTTTTCATTTATTTCAGAAAAAGATATCATTTACCTCTCTTGCTTACTTTCCCTGCTTTTCCTTTATAGACAGTTATTTTTTCTTATCAACAAAAAATAAATATGAAAGTTGATAAGATGATGAAAGTTTGAGTGATGATTAATTAATCTCTGGCATCCCGATATAATGATATCTTTTTCTTTAATTTAATTATATTAATATTAGAGAGAATAAGTTTATAAAGATTTCTGTAGGGTTTTATTTGTTTTTAATTTATCAAATTTACGATTTTAGATTTGTAATTACTAAAAAGTAAAAAAACAAAAACATTTAAATAATTAAAATTTTTAAATATCTTATAATTTTTAAAGAAAAATGAAACTTAAAATTCAAAGACAAGAAGAGTTTAAGAAAGGAAAAAACAAAATTAAAGAAGCTTGGAATTGGATTTGGCATTCTGATAGCTTGTTAAGTTGGCTAGTAGCTTTAGCTTTAGCTTTTGTAACAGTAAAATTCATTTTTTTCCCACTCCTCTCATTTTTACTTGCTACGCCTCTCCCTCTTGTTGTAGTAGAAAGCTCAAGTATGCATCATGACGGGAATTTTATAGGAAACGTTATAGGTTCACAAAATAATTTTGAACAATGGTGGAATGAAAAAGGTTTTTGGTATCTTAAAAATGGCATTGAAAAAGAAGAAGCAGAAAATTGGCCATTAAAAACAGGATTTGATAAAGGAGATATAATTGTAGTATGGGGATGGTCTGAGCCTAAAGTTGGAGATGTTATAATTTTCGATGCAAATACAGAACATCCGATAATTCACAGAATTGTTTCTATAGAAAATGGAGTTATACAAACAAAAGGCGATAACAATAATGATCAACTTTTGATTGAAAAAAACATTTCTAAAGAGGATTTATTAGGGAAAGCTGTTTTTAGAATTCCAAAACTTGGGTGGCTTAAATTATTGTTTGTTGAAATAACAAAATCTTTTACAGGATAATTTTATAGTTCTTTAAGTTTTTTTTCAATTCTATTTAATTGTCTTTTAACTTCTTGAATTTCTTTTTCAGCTTTCTTATTTACTTGAAAATCATATTCTGCTCTTACCCTATCTCTTTGAGCTTGTCTATTTTGCGACATTAAAATTATTGGAGCTTGTATCGCTGCTAAACAAGAAAGACATAAATTTAAAATAATAAATGGCCAAGGGTCCCAATGTCTAATATATGCTGTCAAATTAAGATAAATCCACCCTGCTATAAAAATTGCAAGTAAAAAAATAAAAATCCAGCTTCCTGCAAAGGCTGTTAGTTTGTCTGCTGCTTTTTGACCAATAGTCAATTTGTGTTTGAAAATAGGATGAGTATTCTTATGATTCAAAATCATTTTTATCATCTCCTTTTATTTTTAATAATCAATAGTTTTTATAAATTTTATTGTGGCTTTCCTAAAGTTTTTTTAACTTTTTAGTAGTTATAATGAAAAAATTTAAAAATACAATTATACATTTTTTGTTTATGGGTTTAATTAAAGATTTTGATTGGATCGTTAGGAAAGGTTTTTTAAGAAGATTTGATAAACTGGGAAACAATCCTGTTTTTATAGTAGATACCGGAACAATAATCGATTTAAGTAAGACTTATAATAATTATACGCCAGCGATTATTGAAATTATCGAAAGAGAGTATCCTTTAATTATAACTAGAGGAGTTTTAAAAGAAGTTGAAAAACATTCTATGTGTCGTCTTAATCATGGAAGGGAAATTTCTTTTTTGACCCTTAAATTAATAAGAGAATTGCAGGAAAAAACAGAGGATATTTTAAAAGAAGCTGAAATTGACTCTTTAAACATAGACTCTTTTAAATATGCAGTTTATTGGGCCGCCAAGGATTCTTTTAGAGATGATTATAGAAAAAAAGTTAAAGATGAAATCTCAGACATTGATAAAGAGATTATTGTTACAGCATTATTTTTAAGTAGAAGCAAATATAAGGGAGTTCCAATTAGTTCTGCTAATATTTTGAGTCCAGATAGTCATATTAAAAAAACCGTCGAAACTTTAAAGTCTCCTAAATTTGGTTATACTGGGATAAAAGTTATTCCTACAAGAGGAGATATAAGATCTTATTTGAGAAAATGAAAGGAAAAAATTTTGATGAGGTATCCAGGAAATATCCTAAATTTGTAAGTTATCCCAAAATACCCTATCTTGAAGAAAAAAGAGAAATCCAGTCTAAAGAAGGATATTTTTTTGAAAAAATTGATGGGGCTTTAGTCCAAGTTAGAAATACTGGTAGAGTGTTGTTAGGAGGGAGTAAATCAAATTATCTTATTGGGAAAAGAACAAAATATTCTTGGTTTCCCAAATTTTTAAGATGGATGTATTCTAATAAATCCTTAAAAAACCTTCCAACAAGTGTTATAATGTATGGGGAATGGTTGCAGCCTACTACAATAGAGTATGATGAAAAATACTTAGATAAATTTTATTTTATTGATTTAGCTTATGTTGAGAATGATGAACCAAGATTCTTTGATTTTGAAGAGGCAGTTGATTATCTTAATTTCTGGAATATTGAAAATATAGAAATTCTTCCCCCTATTTGGAAAGGGCCCTTTAGAGAAAATCTTATTGAAAAGATAGAAAATATGAAAAGCCAGTTAAGAGACGGTAAGATGGAGGGTTTTGTTTTTAAAAACTATTGGACACAGGAATTTGTGAAACACCTAGATCCAGAATATTCGGAAATAAGACGGCAGGAGAAAACTTTAGAGAAAAGATATATTAATTTGCCTAGAATCAGAAAAGCATTAGTAAGACTTAAAGACGAGAAAAATAATCCGAAACCAACCCTCGAACAATTGGCTTTAGAAGTTGCTTCTGATATTTACAATGAATCAAAAATTTATTTTGATCCACAAGCGGTTAAAGCTATAATTAGAATAAAAGGATATTATAACCCTAAAGGTGATAATCCCAAAAAGAGATTTAGTAAGTAAAGTTTATTAATGCTTTTTCTTTTTTATTTTAATGAATTACAAAAAAGTTGGTTTAAAAGCAGGAATTGAAATTCATCAACAGCTTGACACCAAAAAATTATTTTGTAATTGCCCTTCTTTGCTTAGACAAGACGAGCCAGAGTTTACAGTTGAAAGAAAACTCCATGTTGTTGCTGGAGAGTCTGGAGAAGTGGATGTGGCGGCAGAATATGAGGCTAGAAAAGATAGAGAGTTTATTTACGAAGGATATGACACTATCTGCCTAGTTGAATTAGATGAATCGCCTCCTTATGAGATTAACAGTGAAGCTTTAAAAATAGCTTTGCAAATAGCCCTACTTTTAAACTGCGAGATTCTTCCCATTACTCAAATAATGAGAAAAACAGTTATTGACGGTTCTAATACATCTGGTTTTCAAAGAACAGTTCTTATAGCAAGAAACGGTTGGGTCGAAACTAAAAATGGGAAGGTGAGAATAGAAAATGTTTCTTTGGAAGAAGACTCTGCAAGAATAATTGGAAAAAAAGATAATAAAATAATTTATAGGTTAGACAGGTTAGGTATACCTTTGGTTGAAATAGGGACTGCGCCAGACATCAAAAGTCCAGAACAGGCCCGGGAAGTGGCTTTACATATTGGAGAAATTTTAAGAAGCTGTAAAGTAAGAAGGGGAATTGGAACAATAAGGCAAGACGTTAATATGTCTATTAAAAACAGTGAAAGAATAGAGATTAAGGGTGTTCAAGAGCCAAAACTTATACAAAAAACAATTGAAATTGAAATTGAAAGGCAGTTAAAATTAGGAAAATGTTCTAAGGCAGAAGTTAGAAAGGCGAATCCTGATGGAACTACAACTTTTCTTAGACCTCTCCCAGGAGCTGCAAGAATGTATCCAGAAACAGACCTTCCTTTATTAAAAATACCTAAAAAATTGATAGACGAGGTAAAAAAAACACTACCAAGACTAAAACATGAAATTAGAGAAGATTTAATTAAGGAAGGTTTGACAGAAGAACTTGCAAGATTAATTTTACAAAAGAATAAACTAGAAGAATTCAAAGAGCTTATTGTTGTTTATAAAAAACCAAATTTAATAGCAAAAATGCTTGTTTTATGGAGGAGCGAGATAGCAAAACACAAAAACAAAACTCTTGGAGAAATTGAGGAAATTCTTAATACAGATTTATTAGGTGACATTCTTTTAAATTTAAAAGAAGGGAGGATAAAAGAACAAGAAGTTAAAGAGATAATGAAGAATATAGTTGAAGGAAAAAGTTTAGAAGAGGCAATAAAAAAAGAGGAAATGAATATGGAGGGAATAGAAGAGGAGATCGTTAAACTTTTAAAAGAAAAACCTGGCTTGACAGAAAATGCTTACATGGGATTATTGATGCAGAAATATAAAGGAAAAATTTCAGGAAAAGAACTTATGGATCTGATTAAGAAATATTTAGCTAGTTAACTTTAATTTTAAAGATACTTACAAATTTTCAATATCTATTTCTAATGCTACGGTCGGCATTTTAAGATTCCAATTCTTTATTACAGAAGGAGAAATTTCTCCAAGAATGCCAATCTCTTTATTATTAACAATAATTTTTCCGCACCTTCCCTCAATGAAACTTGGATGGTCAGTTTCTTCTATTTTATATTCTAATGACAACATTCTCATTAAATAATCTAAAATCTGCTTAAGTTCAGTAAAATCAGTTTCTCCTGATAGAGTTATACAGAGTTTCTCATTTTCTTCGATATTTTCTTTTTCTACGAATACTTTTCCTATCTCGAATAATTTTTGGGGATACTTTGCATCTGTGTTTTCACTTAATACTTTTAAAGAATTAACGAGCAGGGAGGGCCTTAAAACAGAAAAATCTGTTTTTGAATTTAAAACCTCTATAATTTTTATTCTTAAGCCAGTTTTTTTTATATCCTGTTTAGTTACCAAATGGTATGAAGAGATTTCAAGCAAATTAAGACCAATTAAAATTTCAGCTATTTTTCTTTTTTTTACTTCCATATCATCTTCTTTTCCAATTGTTGAAACTTCAGGTATTTCTGGCTCAAATTTATCAAAACCGTATGCTATCGCAATTTCTTCAATAAGGTCAACTTCGTGAAGAATGTCTGTTCTGTAAGCAGGAACTTCTACAATTCCTTTATTGTAAGAATGCCCCATTCTTGCAAGAAGCTTTTTTATGTCTCTTTCTTTTAGGTCAAGGCCCAATAGTTTATTTACATTTTCTACTTTTATTTTAAATTTTTCAGGTGTTAGGTCTGGAGTAATAATTTTTTTATCTCCATAGTTTAATTTCATTGCATAGATTTCTCCACCCATGTCCGCAAGAGTTGTTACAAGGATATTAAGAGTTTTTTTTAAAGATTCAAGATCAGATCCTGAACACTCTATAAAAACATCTTTTGTTTCAGAAGTTATTTTTCCTGTTAGCTGCGAGTTTATTATTGGAGGCATACTTAAAACTTCTCCTTTATCATCTCTAAAAACAGGAAATTTTTCAGCCATTTCTAAAAGGTGGGCATATTCTCGTCCGGTGGGATGTCTGCTTAATATTTGCCTTCCGTTCATTTCCTGATTCATTTCCAAAGGAATGAATTTTATTTTCTCAGGTACTTCTGCTTTATAAGTTATGGGTAGTTTAATTTTTTCTAAAGGATAAATTCCTATAGCGACTTTTTTTCTGTTCCTGCCAAAAGTAAAGTGCAATTTTTCTTGTATATCAATAATTTCTTTAATTTTTTCATCGTCAAATTTTAAATTTTTAATTATGGCGCAGACTGTATAAGGTCTAATATTTTTGACAGAAGGTTCTATTTTGACAACATAATTTTTATCAGGTTTGTTGACATTATATTTTTTTAAACCTGGTTTTTTTCCTAAAAAAGCCAGAAAGCTTCTTAAGTAACCTTGTAAAGAAAGTAAATCAGGTCTGTTTGGAAAAATCTCCAACTCGATTTCGTCTGTTGTTAAGGATTCCAATGGCGTTCCAAAAAGAGCAATTTTCTCTTTAATTTCCTCTGTTATTTTAACATGTTTTTCAAATTCTTTTCTTGAAAATTTTATGTTTGCCATTATATATCTACAAATTTAAATTTTTATTTATTTTATCCAAAATTTTATTTTTCTGAGTTGTTTTATATCATTTTTATATAACTCTCTTATGTCTTGAATATTATAATAGTCCATAAGGATTCTATCAAATCCCGGCCCCCATGCTAAAACAGGAATATGCTCTCCTAATAGAGGGATAGTTAGTTCTGGCCTAAAAATGCCTGCTCCTCCAAGCTCGAGCCAGACTTTTTTTTCTGGATGCCACCAATTTATTTCTACAGACGGCTCGGTATACGGGAAATATGCAGGAGTAAATCTTATTTTTTCAAATCCCATTTTTTTAAAAAACTCTTTTAAATATCCTAACAAATGTTTGAAATTTGCATTTTTATCAATAACAATACCTTCTGTTTGGTTAAACTCAAAACTATGGCTCCAATCAAGAGTTTCGTTTCTAAAGCATTTTCCGATTGCAAAATATTTCCCTTTTTTTTCTTTTAAATTCCTCAATTTGGCAAGAGTCTGGCCGGAGAGACAGGTTGTATGTGTTCTAAGAAGAGTTTTTCTTGCCTCTTCTTCTTTCCATTTGTATCTCCAACCCTTACTTCCACCAATACCCTTTTCATGCGCCTCTTTGACTTTTTGGATAATTTCCTTATTTTTCAATTCAGATTTTTTGTCTATAAAGAAAGTATCTTGCATTTCTCTTGCAGGATGGTCTTGCGGAGTGAAGAGGGCGTCAAAATTCCAAAATGAACTTTGAATAAGAGATCCAGTCATTTCTTGAAATCCCATTTCAATCCAAATTTTTCTTGCATAATCGATTGCTTGATTTACAAAATGTCTCTTACCTCCTGAAATTTTTGGAAGAGGAGAGGTAATATCATATCTCCTGAATTTTTTACCTTTCCAACCTCCCGATTTTATTATTTCGGGAGTTAATCTTTCAATCATCTTTTCATCAATTATTTTTGTGAAGTCTTGGGAAAGAATTTGTTTCCCCAAATCTGTTAATTCGGCATTAATCTCTTTTTTTTCTTCAATTATAATAATTTTTTTCCTATTTTTTAAATTCTGAAAAGCTAATTTTTGTTCTGGCTTTAATTTTTCTAATTCTAAAGGCAAGGCTTCAAGAAATTGCTCTTCTAAACTTTTCTTACTTATCTCTTCTTGACTTGCTTGTAGGAGAATTTTTCCATTAACTAGATTTATCAAAGCTTTTTTCTTTAAAGCTCCTAAAGCAGCTTTAAATTCATTATCACTTAACTTACTAAGGTTTTTTGCATCTTCCAATCTTACAGATTTTTTCTCTGCCACCAAATTGAGAAGTCTTCTTTCCGGCAAACCTTTTTTTATATAAAGAAGACCGTTAATATCTAAATTAATTATTTTCTTTTTTTTCTGACTTAATCTCAGAATTTTTTTATTACTTAAAAATTCTAAAGCTCTTAAAACTGCAACATCACTCAATCCTGTTTTTTCTTGTATTTTTTTTATGTTTTTTTCTTCTATGTAGGGAAGAACTTTCCTCTCTGTGGGCGAGAGAGTTTCAATAATCTTCTTCACCTCTTCCTTAATTTCCATTAATTTAAAAAATTAAGATATTTTATAAATATATTGTTTAAGTTTTCAGAGTCTTAAAACAAAGTCTATAAAATGCAGCAAAGTGAGGAGATCACTAAATTTTTTGAACAATCTATTTATGCAGAAAATATTTATACTTCTTTAATTCTATATTAAAATGAGAAAACCAATTGTTGCAGGACAATTTTATCCGGTAGATAAAACTTTGTTAGAGAAAGAAGTTAAAAAATATATTAAAAGAAAATTTGAAGAAAATATAAAAGCAGCTATTGTTCCTCATGCAGGTTATATGTTTTCTGGAAAGTGCGCAGGAAAAGTTTATTCTGTTTTACCTTCAGCCGAAACTTATATAATTCTCGGAGTAAATCATAATGCTTTTGGAGAAGACATAGCAATCTCACTTGAAGATTTTGAAACTCCTCTTGGCATAGTAAGAAACGACCTCGAGTTAGGAAAAGAAATACTTAAATTATTAAAAATAAAAAAAGATAATGAAGCTCACAAATACGAACATTCTATTGAAGTACAACTTCCTTTTTTACAAGTAACTCAAGAAGATTTTAAAATTGTGCCAATAATATTAAAAGATTACGATTTAAATACGTGTAAGAATTTGGCTAAAAAAATAAACGAAGCAAGTAAAAAGTTAAAGAGAAAATTTATTGCTCTTGCCTCTTCTGACTTTACTCATGCTGGTCCTAACTATAATTTTTATGGAGATATATCTATCGATAAAGAAGCTATAAATGAAATTTTAAAGCTAAATCCAGAAAAGTTTTTCGAAATAGCAAAGCAAACAACAATTTGTGGTACTGGGGCAATTTTAACAATAATAGAAGTTGCTAAGTTGTTGAAGGCAGAGAAAGTTAAGTTGTTAGAATATTATGATTCTTCTTCTATTATGCCGGGTGAAAATAAAGT
>JAFCEO010000019.1 GCA_017609085.1 Candidatus Pacearchaeota archaeon
AAATCGCATCTCGAGAAGCCAGAGCCTCTTTTCTCCTTTTATCGATTTTTGCTATTTGCTCTAATGTTCTCATTTTACAATTTTTAAAGAACATTATTTTAATTATCGTTTATATTTAAAAAATTAAATCTTTTTAAATCTTTCTATAGTTGTTATTAAAAAGTGGTACAAAAGAAAGATGAACTTTAAATAAACCTTTTAATTCTTTTGTTTATGGAAATTAGTTTCATACCCCTTGATTATGATTATTTTGATTGGCAAGGCAAGAACTACTTGAAAATAATTGGAAGAAGCGAAGATGGAAAAAAGGTCTGCATTATAGACAGCTTTCAGCCCCATTTTTGGATTATTTTAAATGAAAAAATTTCAGAAAAGAGAATCCAAGAGATTCAAAAAAAAATTGAAGAAATTAAGGTTTTTTGTTCTAATAGAACAACTAAGGTCTTGAAAACTCAATTCTGCACTAAAAATTTTTTAGGAAAACCTGTAAAAGCTATCAAAATCTTCATTAGTAACTATAAAGATGCCTGGGCGATAGCTGAAAAAATAGATTTTAAAGAAGTAAGGGCAAAAAGAGAATATGATTTACCCCTTATAACAAAATATATAATAGAAAAAAAATTACTTCCTTTATCTTGGAATAGAGTTACAGGAGAAATTTTAAACAACAGCCAAGAATTTGATGGTTTAGATTCAAGTTTGGAAGTTGATTTATGTTTAAAAGTCAAAAAATTTCAAAAACTTGAAAATAAAGAAATATTATTTAATCCAAAAATTCTTGCTTTCGACATAGAGGCAGATGAATTTGACATAGGTAAGGGAGAAATTTTAATGATTTCTTTAGTAGGAAAAAATTTCAAAAAAGTTTTGACATGGAAAAAAACAAGAAAAAAACCAGAGTACGTAGAAGTTTTTGAAAATGAAGCAGAAATGATAAAAGCTTTCGTTAATTATGTTAAAAAATTAGACCCGGACATACTTACAGGTTATTTTTCTGATGGTTTTGACCTCCCTTATTTAAGAGCGAGAGCGGAAAAAAATAAACTTCGCCTTAATCTTGGTGTTGATTCAAGACAACCGAATTTCGTAAGAGGAAAAATCTCTTCGGCTAAAATTTTTGGAATAGTTCATGTAGATTTGTTTAGATTTATAGAGTCTGTATATAGTCAATACCTGCAAAGTGAAACTCTATCCTTAAACGATGTAGCTTGGGAATTGCTTGGAGAAAAAAAACATGACTTTAAACTTAAAAATCAAAAAACTCTAAAGGAAGAGGAATGGAAAGATTATTTTGAGTATAATTTACAGGATTCTGTTCTAACTTACAAACTAACAGAGAAATTTTGGCCAGACATGCAGGAATTTTGTAAAATAATTCAAGAGCCATTATTCGAAATAACAAGAAACTCTATGTCGCAACTTGTTGAATCTTATATCCTCCACAATTTAGAAAAATATGATGAGATAGCTGAAAAAAGACCTCTGCACGACGAAATTGCAAAAAGGCGCTCGCGTCCGAAATATGAAGGAGCATTTGTTCTACAGCCCAAAGCTGCTCTATATGAAAATTTAGCAATTTTTGATTTTACGAGCTATTGGCCATCTATTATTGTTACATTCAATTTATCAAAATCCACTTTGCTTGAAAAAAAAGAGAAAGATTCGTTAGAAGTAGATATAGGAAAAAAAGTTTATTTCAGCAAAAAGCCGGGATTTTTCCCAGAAATGTTGAGAGAGATTATTAAAAGAAGAAAGAAGCATAAAGCAGAGTACAGAAAAAATGAAAATCCGATTTTAAAAGCGAGAAGCAATGCTTATAAGTTACTTGCCAATGCAAGTTATGGATATCAAGGATTTTTCGGAGCAAGATATTATTGTCCTGAAGCTTCGGCGGCTGCTACTGCAATCTCAAGAGAATTCACGAAAAAAACAATTGACAAAATAAATGAGAAGGGATATTCTGTAATTTATTCTGATACTGATAGTATAGCATTTAAGCTTAATGGCCACACGAAACGTGAAGCTCTTGATCTTTTAAAAGAAATAAATTCGCATCTTCCAGGAATTATGGAGCTTGAATTAGAAGATTTCTATAAAAGAGGAATATGGGTAACGAAAAGGACTGGTGAGTTCGGAGCTAAGAAAAAATATGCATTGATTAACGACCAAGGAAAATTAAAAATTCGCGGTTTTGAAACAGTAAGAAGAGATTGGTGCAATTTGGCTAGAAATTTGCAGAATCAAATTTTAGAGAGCATTCTTAAAGAAGGAAATGAAAAAAAAGCATTAAAGATTGTAAAAGAAACGATTAAGAAAATTAAAAATCGTGATGTAGAAAAAGAAGATTTAATTATTAGAACACAGTTAAAAAAACCACTTGCAGAATATAAAGCAATAACGCCTCATGTTATAGCTGCAAAAAAATTAAAAGAATCTGGAATTCCAATAGATGCAGGAATGCTGATAGAATATTACATAGGTGAAACAAAAAATAAAAAAGCCCTTGTAAGAGAAAGAGTAAAACTTCCTGATGAAAAGGGAAACTATGATATAAATTACTATTTAAAAAATCAGATTTTACCGGCGATAGAAAATATTTTTGAAGTTTTTAATATCAATGTTAATGAATTAATAGAAGGAAAGAAGCAGATGAAATTAGATGTGTTTTAATTATCGAATATGCAAATAAGAATATTTTAATAAAGTTTATATACTTATTTTCTTTTTAAACATAAGGAAAAATTCGACGCTTTAATTTTAAAGATAAATTTCAAAAAGAGGCAAATGAAAAACAAGATTGTTATTAATCTAAATCCTGGCATTCCTGCTTTGCCTAAGGCAGAGGACAAAACAAAAGTAGATGTAAGATACATATTAATATCGCCGTATGTTTCTGCACATATCTTTTTTGACCCAAAACTTTTGGAAATGGTTTATGAAGTTGAAGAGCCTTTTTTAAATGAAGAAGAAAAAAGTCTATTGAGGGAGATAGAAGAAGGAATGAAAGAAGTAATTAATATAAACGTGTTGACAGAAAAAACTCAAGAAGCTATGATTGAATATTTGGACAAAACTGCCAGATTTTTAATTAGTGAACTTGGCTTAAAGGTCAGTGAAGAATCTTATAGAAAAATGTTTTATTACTTTTTCAGAGATTTTATAGGCTTGAATGAAATAGAGCCGTTGGTAAGAGATTATTTTATTGAAGATATAGAGTGCAATGGTATAAACACACCTATTTACATTGTTCATAGAGTATATAGAAATATGAGAACAAATATAGTCTACAAAGATATAGATTATTTGGCAAGTTTTGTTGAAAAACTCGCTCAGAGATGTGGGAAATATATCTCTTATGCTTCTCCATTGCTTGATGGAAGTTTACCTGATGGAAGCAGAGTTAATGCTACTTATACAACAGACGTTACAAGTAAAGGACCTACTTTCACAATAAGAAAGTTTACAAAAGTTCCATGGACTCCTACACAGCTTATAGCTTTAAATACGCTAAGTCCAGAAATGCTTGCTTACTTATGGATGTTAATTCAATATAAATTCAATATCCTTATAACTGGTGGAACTGCTTCAGGAAAGACAACTTTGTTGAATGCTATTGCGTTCTTTATTCCTCCAGAGGCAAGAGTTGTAAGTATTGAAGATACTCGTGAAATTAATCTCGCTAGAGAAAATTGGTTGCCAAGTGTAGCAAGGACAGCAATAGGAATGGGAAAAGTGGGTGAAGTGGACTTGTTCTCTTTATTAAAAAATTCTTTTAGGCAGAATCCAGATTATGTCATAGTTGGAGAAGTTAGAGGTAAAGAGGCGTTTGTTCTTTTTCAGGGTATGGCATCCGGACATGCATCTATATCAACAATGCATGCTGACTCTGTAGATACGGTAATTAAAAGATTAGAAACTCCTCCAATAGATCTCTCACCTACCCTAGTTAATGTGTTAGATGCTGTCTGTATCATGACTCATGCTGTAGTAAGAAAACACGAAACAAGAAGGCTGAGGGAAATTGTTGAAGTAGTAAACGTAAATCCTGATGGTGTAGCTCTGACAAATACTCCCTTTATATGGAATCCTAAAGATGACAGATTTTATTTCAAAAAAGACAGCAAAGTATTTGAGAAAATAGGAAATAGATACGGAATAACAAGAGAAGAACTACTACAAGAGTTTGCAAGAAGAACAAGAATCCTTTATGAGCTTTACAAAAGAAGAGTATTTGGTTTTGAGGATGTTCAAAAAATTATAAATGAATACTATAAGAATCCTTCAGGCATATTGTCTAGTTTAGGTCTTCCTAAAATATAAGTGAATTCCTCTTTATAGACTAAAAATAATAAACAGAAAGACTTATTGGTATTATACTTAAGATAATATAGTAAAATTTATATATTAATAATATATATTTATAACATGGGCAAAATAAAAATAGAGGGCTACTTCTGCGAGAGATGCAACCATAAGTGGATTCCAAGAGGAAACGAAGAGCCGAGAGTTTGTCCTAAATGTAAAAGTCCTTACTGGAATAGGCCAAAAAAGAATAAAATAAAAAAGTTTGAAAAGAAAAAATGAAAAAAGAGACTTTATACTTAATAGCTCAAATAATTTCGGCCATCGAAGCTACAGTTATTAAATTAGAAGAAGCATACGAAAACAGAAATGCGAAAGACTTTGAAAAATGCAAAAGAACAATTCTTGAATTTCAAAAAAAATTAGATCAAGAACTGACATAATAAAATGAACTCTATTAACAGCATAGATGCATTAAAATTAAATATAGAACATGAAAAGAAAATAATTAAAGAGATACTTATCTTCTCTAATCAACTGGATGGGTTAAGAAAGTTAGAAGAGAAAGGGTTGGAAATAGATATAAAAGAAAAGAAGTTGTTGACAATAACTATAAATTCTCTGTTAAATCAGTTAAAGATTCTTAATAAATCTATTCCAGAAATTATAAAGAAAATCTCTTTTTTTAAAGAATTGCCAACCGCATCAGAAAAAGGTGGAAAAAAAGTAAGTAAAACAAGAAAAGAAAAACTAATTAGTGTCAGTTATAAGGACTCTGGAAAAAATGAAGTTTTTGTAACAATAAATAAAAATGATAAACTAAAATTCTTAAAAGAACTTAATATAACAGATAGTTCGATTAGAAGGTTAAAAAAAGAGTATAATATTTTAAAAGAAGAAGATGAAGAATTTAAAAAGCCAAGCAAATATGCGAGGATCTCGAATAAATTTTTCTCAAAAATTTCTACTTCTCTTTTTAATAAGGGATATTTTTCAAAATTGAATAGTGAACTAAGGAAAGCAAATCTTTATTTTTTGGCTCGAACATATATTTCAATGGCTCTTTTTTCCAGTCTTCTTGCCTTTTTACTTTCTCTTGGATTGTTGATAGTTTTATTGTTCTTTAATTTGAGTCTTGATTTTCCATTTTTAATTTCTGTAGAAGAGCCAATTTTTTTAAGACTTGTAAAAAACATTTGGATTATTTTTGCTTTTCCTACGTTAACTTTTGTCGCATTTTACTTTTATCCTTCGTTAGAAAGAAAGTCTATTGCATCAAAAATAAATCAAGAATTGCCGTTCGTAGTTGTACATATGTCGGCTATTGCAGGAAGCGGAGTAGAACCAACAAAAATATTTAAGATAATTGCCAAAGGTAAAGAATACCCTAATGTTAAAAAAGAATTTAAGAAACTTCTCAACAAAATAAATATCTACGGTTATGATATTGTAAATGCATTAAAAGAGAGTGCAGAGGTAACTTCAAGTAAAAAATTAGCAGAATTGTTTAAAGGATTGGCCACAACAATAACTTCTGGAGGAAGTTTAAAAGAATTTTTAAATAAAAGAGCAGAAACTCTAATTTTTGATTACAAGATAGAAAGAGAGAAATATACACATATGGCAGAAACATTTATGGATATTTACATTAGTGTAGTTATCGCCGCTCCTATGATAATGACCATACTTTTAGTTATGATAAGCATTACAGATATGGGTTTGGGATTAAGTCTTCAGGTCCTTAGTTTATTAATGCTACTTGGAATATCTCTAATAAATATATTTTTCCTAATATTCTTGCATTTAAAACAACCAGCATTTTAAATGAACAAAGAAAAATAGTAAAAAAATAAAATGATAAAAATAAAAAAAATACATATTTTAGGAATAATAACAGCAGTTATAACGATAATTGCAGATTTAATATTTTTAAGACATGAGAAGATATTCTACTTTGTTTTAGGAGTGGCTTTTATTATTGGACTTCTTCCTTTTTTTGTTTCTCTTTTTATAGAAACAGAAAAGGAAAAAGAAAAGGAAGAGATGTTTTTAGAATTTTCGAGGAACTTGGTAGAAAGTGTCAGAGCAGGAACACCAATAAGTAGAAGTATACTTAATGTAAGGGGAAAAGATTACGGCTCTCTAACTCCTCATATAAATAAACTTGCAAATCAAATCTCTCTTGGAATACCTGTTAAAAAAGCATTAAATACATTCGCTTCAGATGTAAATAGTAATACAATATCAAGAGCTATAACATTAATAAGTGAAGCAGAGCAAGCAGGAGGAGAAATAGAAAATATACTTGAGTCAGTTGCAAGATCAGTAAGCCAGACAGAAAAATTGAAAAAAGAAAGGAAAGCAGCTATTTATAATTTGGTTGTGCAAGGATATATCATATTTTTAATATTTATTGTTATAATGCTTATTATGGAATTCAAAATACTCCCCATGACCTCTAGCTTGGGTTCATTAGGAGGTGGCGGAGATTTGGGCGGATTAGGTATCGGTTTTTCCATGGGGGGAAAAGGTTTAACACCTGAAGAAATGGCTAGGCCGTTTTTGTGGCTCTTACTCGTACAGGGATTTTTTGCAGGATTAACTATCGGAAAATTGGCAGAAGGAAGTATAAGAAATGGAATAAAACATTCGTTTATATTAGTTTTTGTAGCTTGGTTAATTTCAACAGGGGCTAGAGCATTTTTGAGTTAAACGAAAATTGCAGGTTCTATGTAACCTTCCATCCATACACGGGAGCTATCACATTGCTCATCGATTTCTGCAACATAGGAAATTATATCGAAATAATCTGCACATTCGTCGTTTCTTATCCTTACGTAGCTCTCTCCAGAGCCGTGGTCTGCAGGATTCCAACCCACTCTTTGCAACTCATAAGTTTCTCCAGGAGCAATTGTTTGAGGATTGCCATTTATTAAAATAGTATTTTCATCTTGTCTTTCGAAAATATCTATTCTGTTTAATTTATCCCTTAAACCTCCATCAGAATTACAAACAGTTTCGGATTTGGTATGAGTATAAACACTAACTTTTGTATTCCCCCAAACCCTATAAATTGCTCTTAAAAACGATTGAGGATGCCTTCCACAAAAAACACCTTTTTCCCCTATTACATTTAATCTAAGTGTTTCTGTATATGTATTTGAAGGAACCCACTCGCCCTGAATAGTTGAATAAACTAAATTTCCGTTAGGGCCAATAACTTGGCTATTTTCAACAACGTAAGTCCACGGAACTGGCGGCTCACATGTTGCATATACTCCAAAAGAAACTAATTCATATCCGCTTGTATGTGCTGGGGGTCCTGAACAAGGTCCTGACGGACACTTATAAAAATCTCCTTCATTAATTGCTTGCTGTAATGTTTTTTCTGTGCCTTTTATACTAATCCACACTTCATCTCCATTATTTCCGTAATTATAAGTTCCAAAATTAGAAGGACTTGT
>JAFCEO010000020.1 GCA_017609085.1 Candidatus Pacearchaeota archaeon
AAAATCTCCTTCATTAATTGCTTGCTGTAATGTTTTTTCTGTGCCTTTTATACTAATCCACACTTCATCTCCATTATTTCCGTAATTATAAGTTCCAAAATTAGAAGGACTTGTTCCTGCTTCAGCTGAACATAAAGAGCCGTCATCAATAGATTCTTGAAAATTTTTTATAACACCACCGACATTTACAATAATTTCTTCTCCTTTATGGCCATGGGCAATTATCTCAGAATAAGAATTCCCGCCAGTAAAAGATGAGCTAAAGTCTCCTTCATCAATAGCTTGTTGTAGCTCTTTCTCCTGACCGTTAATATAGATATAAACATTATCTCCTCCATGACCCGGATTTGGAATCGAATGAGAATAAGTATAAGAAGTTACAACAACTCCTATAAGTAAAAGCATAGTTATTGCTAACGAAAAATATTTCTTTCTGATAAAATTAATTTTCATCATCTTTTATAAAAATAGAAAAGATTAATTATTTAAATATCTTTCCCTAAAAATATAAAGATGAAATTCAAATTTCTAGAGCATACAGCAGACATTAAATTTCGGGCCTTTGGCAAGACTCTTGAAGAAGCTTTTAAGAATTCTGCTCTTGCTCTAGTTAATATTATGTACAAAGGAAAAATTGAGTCTAATATTAAAAAGAAGATTGAAGTTAAAGGAAAAGATAAAGAAGCTCTCCTTTACAATTTTCTCGAAGAATTTTTATTTTTATTAGATTCTGAAAATTTTTTACTGAGCGACATTAAGAAAATCAAAATAAAGAAGAATAAAGAGTACAGTCTTGAAGCAGAAATTTTAGGAGACAATGTTAAAAATTATGAAACTGGTTTGGATATCAAAGCAATAACTTATAATGAAATGTTTGTCAAAAAAGAAAAGAATAAATTTATATGTCAGGTTGTTGTTGATGTTTGAGCGGCATGGTCGAGAAGCGGAACGAAGTGTGGGGCTGGTGAAGAGTAAAAATCAATTTTTGAAGTGAGAAAAATAAAATAAGCATGTACGATAGATTAATAAAAACACAATATTTCTAAATATTATGAATGTTCGAAAAGTAAAATCTCAGATAAAAAAGCTGGCAGAAAAGTTTGATTTAAGATATAACCCAAATTGGTTTAGAATAGGGCTTCGTAATTTTTATTTAGGGAAGGATAGATCAGAAAAAATATAAACAAAAATTAATCTTATTTAGAAAAAAGGAAATCAGTTTTAGGATTCTTAAATTTTAATAATTATAAGAGAAATGAGAGGCCTCTTAAAGCTGCTAAATTTACCTCTTTTTATGAAATAAAATTTGAGTTTCAAATCGACATCGTTCAAAAATCTTGAAAAAATGTCAATTTGTATTTAATATGCAGATTTTTTATCTTACTTCACTTTTTTAACAAACAATAAAATATAAAAGCCAAAGTATATTGTATTTATAACCTATATTCCTATCGGATTATTTGTAAGATGATAGAAGTTAAAAAAATATCGGATGTTGAATGGGAAATTCCAAAAGAAGGAAAAATGTTAGTTCCTGGAAAGATTTTTGCTAGTGAAAAGCTTATTAAAAACATCAAAAGGGACAGGACACTCGAACAAGTTAGAAATGTTGCGATGTTACCAGGAATCCTTAAAGCAAGTATTGCAATGCCTGACGCCCACCAAGGATATGGTTTTAGTATTGGGGGTGTGGCGGCTTTTGAACTTGACTCTGGAATAATAAGTCCGGGAGGAGTAGGATATGATATCAACTGTGGCGTTCGTCTTCTTACATCAAACATAAAAGTTTCTGATTTTTTGGAAAAAAGAGATAAAATTTTAAATGAAATATTTAAAGAAGTTCCTTCTGGTGTTGGAAAAGGAGGTAAGATAAAAGCTACTAAAGAAACAATAAAGCAAGTGTTGGAAAAGGGAGCCGAGTGGGCGGTCGAAAATGGTTACGGGAGAAAAGAGGATTTAGAACATACAGAAGAAAATGGTAGAATAAAAAATGCTAACAGCGAAGATGTTTCTGAAAGAGCTATAACTCGAGGTTTATTTCAACTCGGAAGTTTAGGAGCAGGAAACCATTTTTTAGAAATACAAAAAATAGAAGAAATTTATGACGAAAAGATAGCCAAATCTTTTGGGTTAGATAAAGAAAATATAACAATTATGATTCATTGCGGGAGTAGAGGATTAGGACATCAAATAGCTTCTGACTATATTAAAGCGATGGAAAATGAATATGGTTTTAAAAATTTGCCAGACAGGGAACTTATAAATGCTCCAATAAACAGTGAATTAGGAAAGAAGTATTTAAGTGCCATGAATTGTGCTGTTAATTTTGCCTTCTGTAATAGGCAAATAATTATGGATTCTGTGAGAAAGGTTTTTGAGAAGAACTTTCCAGATGCAAAATTGAATTTAGTATATGATGTTTGTCATAATATAGCTAAGATTGAAGAGCATAAAGTTAATAGCGAAAAGGTGAAATTGTGTGTTCATAGAAAAGGTGCTACTCGTTCTTTCGGTCCTGGCAGAAAAGAAATTCCTGCTGTCTATAGAGAAATTGGCCAACCCATAATTATTCCTGGAAGTATGGGGACAGCATCGTATGTATTGGTTGGAACAAAAAAAGCAGAAGAAGTTTCATTTGGAAGTACAGCACATGGAGCAGGTAGAGTGATGTCGAGACATCAAGCATTAAGACAATTCAAAGGCGAAAAAATAAAATCTGAATTGCAAAGCAAGAATATAGAAATCAAAGCAGGAGGATGGAAGTCAATTGCAGAAGAAGCTCCTGGAGTTTATAAGGATATAGACGAAGTAGTAAGAGTAAGTCACGAAGCAGGGATTGGTAATTTAGTTGCAAAAGTTAAACCTCTCGCAGTTATGAAAGGTTGATAAAAATTAAAGTAAAATAATAAATTACATATTTGGTTTAAGGATAAACTCTTTCTCGTGAAAATCAATTTTTTTTGGCTCTAATTTTTCTTTTAAAAATTCAAAAGTTTTTCTTCCATCTCCCTCGCCTTTACAACCATATATATGAAAAACCAAAGAATTATACTCTGGATAGGTATGAATTGCAGCATGCGATTCGGCAAGTAAAACTACAAGAGTATAACCTTGTGGACGAAATTCATGTTCTATTTGACCAAGAATTTTAAAGTTTTCTTGTTTTAATGCTTCTAATAATAATTCTTTTATTTTAGTATTATCTAATAAAATTTTTGAGTTTATGCCATACATCACGCATGATATTTTATTGGCAATAGGATTTGATTTATAAGACATATTAAATAAGATTAATCCAATAATTTAAATCTTTCCATCAATCAAAAATCAAAACATGAAATTTTGTGACAAAATTTATAAATTTCGTTCTTAATAAAATAGTGTGATAAAAAAAGAGTTAAAGAATCTAAGAAAAAAGTTCTTGAATAGAGAATATTTATTAGTATTTTTAATAATGTTCTCTACAGGATTTGCAAGTTTACTTTATGAGATTGTTTTAATTTCATATATAACTCTGATCATAGGAGTTACAGAATATTCTACATCTATTGTAATAGCTTCATTCTTATTCGGATTGGCAATAGGAGCATTTATAGGAGGCGTTATAACGAGAAAAAAATTCAATCATAAAAAAATTCTGATAACAATAGAATTTTTAATTGCTTTGTTAGGAATGTCTCTTCTTTTCATATTGTCTTTTCTTTTATATAAAATTAATCTTGGTGCTGTGAATGTATATCTTCTCTTTTTGATTTTATTTTTAATTTTGCAACTTCCTGCAATATTTATGGGAATGGAAATTCCAATTGCGGTGAAGATTCTTAATAAAAATACAGCGTACGACACGGGATTTGCATATTCTGCGGACACATTAGGAAGTGTTCTTGGAGCTTTTTTTGGTGGAATAACAATAATTCCTCTTTTAGGATTCCAGGGGGCCATGTTTTTTGGTGCAATACTTAATATCTCAACAGGCATAATGGCTTTTTTTATAAAAACAAAGATAAAAATTAGATACCCGATAATGATTTTTATTATATGCCTTTCTTTTATCGGAGTTCTTGCATATTATTCTAATGCACTTTCCCGCATGAATCTTGAATTACTAAAGCCTGTATCAAGTAGAAAGATAATATACGAAGAAGTGACCCCCTTTCAAGAAATAATAGTAAGGCACGACCCTTATTTAGGAAATGCTTTATTTTTAGATGGAAGATTGCAAGTTACAGAAAAAGATTCTTTTAATTATCACGAGCATCTCGTAATGCCTGCATTTGCAATACATCCAAATCCCAAAAAAGTTCTTTTAATTGGAGGAGGAGATGGAGGCGCTTTATATCAAATAGAGAAATTCGACGTAGAAGAAATAGATTTTGTAGATATTGATAGAAGAGTAATAGAAATAGCAAAAAAATATTTGAAAGGAGTTCACAGAAATTCTTTTGATGACGAAAGAGTTAATATCGTAATAGCAGACGGTAGAAAATACTTGGAAGGAAAGAAAGAAGAATATGATATTATAATTATAGATTTGCCTGACCCTATGCTATTAAAACTTTCTCCACTTTATACAAAAGAGTTTTATATACTTGTGAAAAATGCATTAAAAAAAGATGGAGTAATGGTTACTCAAGCAGGCTCTTCGTATAAATTTACAGAATCTTTTGTTGCGATATATAAAACAGTTTCTTCTGTTTTTGAAAAAACAGGATATTATCATACTTTTTTAGGATATGGTGGAGAAGTAAGCTATGTTATTGGTTCTAAATATTATGATATTTATAGGCCAACAAACAGAGAAAAAATAAATGGAAAATGGTACAAATCTTCCCAGCACAATAAGATTTTTGATTTTCCGGAGTTTTTAGAGGAATACTTTAAAAATAATTCTATAGAAATTTCTACAGACAAAAAACCTACGGTTTATTACTATACACAACCAAAATATTATTTTAATAAAGTGTCTGACTAAAATGTCTAAAAATTTTTTTTTAAGTATTGGAATCTTATTGTTTATCTGGTGGTTTTTTGATTTAATACTTAAATTAAGATTTTATCAAGAATACGATTTTCTCTGGTTCTGCTCTATCTCTCTATTAGTCCTCTCCTTAGGTTTTATTTTAAAAAGTCCTGCTTTAATGATATCCTTTCTTTCTGTTGCTTTGATAGCTCAAATAGATTGGACACTCGATTTTTTTTCTTATATTTTATTTTCAAAAGCTTTGACAGGAAATGCTTCATATGTTTTTGATTATGGCCACACTCCTCTTGAATTTTTTAATAGTCTTAGACATTTATTTATGATTCCATTGACCCTCTTAGGTTTAAAATACATTAAGAAAACAAGTAAAAAATCTTGGTTTGTTACTCTTGTTTTTATAACTATTCTTGGAATTGCTTCTTTTGTTCTCGGAATGCCTGAAGAAAATTTAAATTGTGTATTTAAACCATGTTGGCCAATTCCATTTTCAATGCCTCCTTTCTTAAATTTTATTGCGACTTTAATTTTTTTTATCTTAGTTTCAGTTTTTTTTCTGAATTTCCTCATTAATAAATTCTTAGAAAAAGTACATAAAGAAAGAAAATATAAAAAAATTTTTAATAAAATTATAATTGTATTTTTCGTAATTGCAGTCTCTGGAGTTTTTCTTGGAAGTTTAGTTTATATAAGGATTCCTCACTATATTTGTAAAAATCAAAAAGGAGAGATATTTTGTGAAGGAGCTTATTCTTATGGAAAAGACGTTGAAGTGAGTTATCATATAAAAAGTGATGAAAAAAAGAATTGCAGAATAGAATTATATTCGCAAGAAAGAGTTTTAGCGAAAGAAAACATCTCAATTGAAAAAGGAACTACGAAAGGGTATATAATCATTCCAATACCTAAAAAAAATACAGATATTTATCTAAAAGCAAACTGTAGTAAAAATATTTAAATAATAAAATTATTTAATTATTAATATGAATAAAAAGGGGAAGAAATTGACTTCATTATTAGTATTTATGATTATTCTTATAGTGTTCTCTTCTCTAGTTTATGGTGGAGGCGCTGCACCACCGCCAAAATATCGAAAATGTACTAATGGGGAGTGTATTTTAGCAGATGGCAGTGGTCCTGATGAGTGTAATGATAATTCTGATTGTAGGCATACGGAATGTCGAAATTGGCAATGTGTTGAAGTTCTTACTCCTGGAGAGAATGAATGTCAGTCAGATTCGTATTGCGACCCTTGTTTAACTGATTCTGGACCTATTGTATGTCCTACAAAGTTATGTTGGAAAGAGGGAGTATGTATAAGAGATTCCAGAACTGAGTATCATTGTGAATATGAGCCTGAAGATTATGGCTATAGTTGTGGAGAAAACCTAATTTGTAATGGGGAGGGAGAATGTTTTGGTTTAACCGGAGCCTATTGGACCAATATGAATAATGATCCTGTAAAAGAAGTCAATTTAAATGATAGAGTAAAATTAGTTATGACTGGAGCAGGATTTGAAAATAAGGAAATCTATTTCACAGTTTATAAAGATGTTCCTTTCTGGTTCGATAAAAAAATAGCTCAAACTTCGTCAATGGAATGGACAAGCTGGAAGGCAGGAAATAACGGACAAGGAAAACTTGAACCAGGAACTTATTATTTTAAAGCCAGACTTGCAGATGGTTCAACTCATGAAGTGCGATCGGGTAATTTAGTTGTTTCAAAGTCACAACACAACAGCAAACCGCATGCAAAATTTCTAAACTTCAAAACAGGAGAAATTTATTATATTGGAACAGAAATAGATTTTACACAAGAGAGTTATGATGAAGATGATGAAATAACTGTTTCATGGGATTTTGGTGATGGTTCTACTTCAAATGAATATAAT
>JAFCEO010000021.1 GCA_017609085.1 Candidatus Pacearchaeota archaeon
TCAGTCATACTTTCATTTAATAAAGGAGTTTCAGTTAACTGAATTTCGTCTGTTACTGACTCACTCAAATTTTGGCTAACTTTTCCAGGAGTTTTACCCTTAATAAAACCGTACTCAATAGCATCTTCATATGAAGCATACCAATAAAGTTTTAACTTACTTGAGTTTATAGGAACAGTTCCCTCAATGAAGGTGTATGCTAAAACATCTGTATAATTCAATTCAGAAGGAGCAGAAATTATAATTCGTTTTCCATTAGAAATATTTTCCTCGAATGCTTCTGGAGCATCAGTATAATATTCCACTGCTATCTCATTCTCTTGCGTTGTTTCAAGTATATTTGATAAATTAACTATCTTGCTATCTTCCTCCTCTATTATATTTTCTTTTATTTCCTCTTCTAAAATAACTCTTCCCAATAATCTAAGAGAGTTTAATTGTTTCCAGAGTTTTATTAGAACATTTTTATTTCCTTTGATTTCTAAAGCTTCAGTTTTTATTATTTTTCCTGTTAATTTGCTTTCTTTTTCGCTAATTATCTTCTCCTCTTTTTCAATTTCCTCTATTGTTTTTTTCGCTTCTATCCCTGTCTTGATTGTTATATTTTTGGCTTTTTTTGGAAGCTTTATTTTCACTTCAGAAGGTTGTTGCTGATGATTTTCAACTCTAATTGCCTTAATCCATTTTACAGGCTTGCCAACAACAATCCTTCCTCTTTTTATTGTTATATTTATATTTTTAAGAGTTTCATTGGTTATCGAAATATTTACTGTTAAATTTTCCTCCATAGGCATAGTCTTGTTAGAAATATTAAAAATCTCTTCAGAAATAGAGATTTCCTTACTTGTTTCTGCAAAAACAATATCTTGATAAACTAATTTTATTGTTAAATTACCTTCTTTTGCCACAATCCCTAACCCATCTAAACTAATTTCTGTAAAGTTTTGTTTGTCTGTCAAAAAATCTTGGCCAAAACCTTCCTCAACCTCAAAATATCCTGTTGTTACAATTGCTTGATTTTCTGAAATTTGTAAAGTAATTGTATCATCAGGCAATTTTTTCTTTTTTTTGTTATCCTTTTCAAAAATTTCAACTTTAACACTTCCTGGCTTTATCATAGCGCTTTTTCCTTCACCTAAAAAATATATAAAATCTTGATTTTTCGAGCAGTTCCCCTCAACATACTTCACTTTCTTATATTCCTTTATACTTTCCCCAGTTATAGAAACTTCTGCTCCATCTGCAACAGATTCTGATTCAGAAACAGATGTTGTTTCCTCTGTCCCTTCTGCAACAGATTCTGATTCTGCCGAGCTCTCTTCTGTCTCCTCTGCTGATTCTGTTTCGTCCCCAGATTCTGGTCTCAGTCGAAGTTTCTGAACTTACGCCTTCCTCAGTTGAAGAAGTTTCTTCTTCGGATTTTTTTTCCTCTATCTCTGTTTTATCAGTAACTTCTTCACGCTGTTCTTGTTCCATTTGTTGCTCTTCAGATTCTTCTATAATTTGCTCTTCTGTTTCTTCTTTTTCTTCTCTTCTTTTTCTTCTTCACCAATAGTTTCCTCCGCCTTTGTTTCTTCCCCTTCTGTTACATTTTCTTCGATTTCTTCAATTATTTCTAACTCTTCTGTTTCTTCTTTTTCTTCACTTACACTTACATTCTCCTCAATTACTTTAGATGTCTCTGACCCTCCTCCGGCAGGGGTCTCTTCTTCAAACCCTTCTTTAAGATCATAGTCTCTTCTTCAAACCCTTCTTTAAGATCATAAACTTCTAAAGTAAAAAATACAGTTGGATAAGTTATCTTCTCCCCTAGAAAACCATAACCCTTTCCACTTCCAGAAATATTGGCTCCTTCAACATAAAAATCTCCTTCAAAATTAGGCTCTATAATTTCAGACATAGAAATTTCTTTAACTACTCCTCCGCCATAACTCAAAACTAATTTAGAATCTATTGGCAACAACTCACCTTCTGTCAAACGAAGTTTCAATGTTCCAGAAAGATTTTCCCCATAAACATAAGAATCTTGAATATCTAAAGAGATTTTCCCAGTAATTGAAGGGTGATGAATTAAAAAAACTGCAATAAAAATAAGTAAAACTGTTAAAGGAACCACTAAAACCCATTTTCTCTGTTTATTTAATAATTGAAATAAAGAAAGAGTTGTTCTACTTTTGCTCCTTCTTTTTTCTCTATCTTGCTTCTTAAGCCACTCTTTATACTCTTTCTTCCCCCCAATATAAATTTTCTTAACTTTATTTTTATACCTATAACTTTCATAATAATAAGGCCCGTACCTTCTACCTCTTTTATAAACATACCTCTCGTACACCATCTTTAAAAGACCTTCATAATAATGTAGAACAACTCCTTTAAATATCTTTTGAAAAATAACCTAATAACAGTAGGAAAAAGAAAAAAATTATCGAAATAGAAAAAATAAGTTGTTCTACATTGCAAGTTTAAAATAATTAAAAAATAAATTAATTTTCTAATAATATATACTCTTCCAAGTCTTCATAAACAGGGCCTTCTGGATTCAGAATAGATTTCTTCAAAAAAAATTTTTTTACCCTAAACTTGATTCTCTTAACTTCCATATCCTTTATATATTTTAAAAAAGCTTTTTTGTTAAAAACTTTTTTTACTCTTGCAATAGTAATATGCCCCATAAATCTATACTCTGGCTCAAACAACCCCTTTAATTTTTTATCAATTTCCTTCTGCAACTCATCGCAATAATTTAACTTAATCCAAAGTATTCTAATAAAGTTCTCTGAAAAAACCCCTACTTCCCCCACTTCTGCTTCGAACTCGTTAAATTTAATGTCCCTTAACCTTTTCCTAACTTCATCTATTGTTTCGTTGTCAATTTCGCCTAAAAACTTCAAAGTTAAATGCAAATTTTCAGGTTTCGTAAACTTTCCAATAAAAAAATTCCTCTCTCCAATTAATTTCTGAATTTGACGAATATAATTTATTGCATCAGGAGACAACTCCAATGCAACAAAACATCTTGTCTTTTTACTTTTCTTTTCCATAGATTCAAAAGAATTTATCCAGTTACATATTTAATTTTTCTTAAATAATGCGAAGGTTCACCACCCATTTTTTTGACATGGTTTTTTTCAATAAAAAATAAGATGAACAAGCCACAAAGAGAAAGAAATCCAACAATTAAAAATACTGCCTTAAAACCAATTAAAGAAGTAAGTTTAGCTCCGACAAAAGATGCTACCCCTGTCCCAACTCCTACACCAGTGCTCCAAATAGCCCACTCAAATCCTCTGTGTTTTTTATCTAGATGCAAAGTAAATAAGGAAAACCAAGTAGGATAAGCCAAAGCTGCCCCTACAGCATAAATAGCTTGAGCAAAATAAAGATGATAAACATTTTTAGCCAAAATATAAATAAAAGGAACAATAGAAATTAGTAAAGTCCCAAAAATAAGAAATCTTAATTTTTTTCTTTTTTTATCGATAAATTTTGAAAAAGGGAGCTGTAAAATCGATTTAACCCCCCAAAATATAGAAACAGCAATCCCTGCAGCCACCACACTACCTCCAACCAAATCTTCCTTAATAAAAATAGCCAAAATTGGGCTAACAAAACCAAAACTGGATATAATTAAGATGTCAGATATTATCAATAAAATTAATGTTCTTTCCATCCTCCTTTATATCTTATTAACTTTTTAAATTCTATGATTGAATTTAAACTTTTAATCTAAGTTTAAATCTTAAATTTCGATAATCGAAAACAAAACATATTTAAATAAGTTTTTCTTCTTTATTTCAATTAAAAAAGGAGGTAAAAATGAAGAAAATTGTGCCTATTTTAATATTGTTAATAGCATTGAACTTGTTACTTGGACTCTTAACAGTGTATACTGGAACGATGACTGACTGGATAACGTTTATCTTAGTAGCAGTTATTGGTATACTGCTTTTCGCAAAAAAAGAATAATTTTTTCTTAATTTTTTATATTTAGTAAACTTTATAATTAGTTTACTCTCTCTTTTCTTTTTATCATGTTTACTTTACATAAAATGCAGGTTTTCTTGTAAAAGCCCTTTATAAAAATTTAAAATTATCCAGGAACCAAAGCAATAAAACTATAATTATCTAATTTACAAAGATTCTTTATATCCTCTAACTTAACTTCTTTTATCCTATCCTCATATTTATAATACTCTTCTGCATTTCCGGCATTTTCTTCTGAAATTAAATTTACCATTACTTGTTCGCTGTTTTCGCTTTCCACATTTTCCAAACCTATCAATTGCTCTTTAGCCTCTTGAAGTTCTTTTCTTCCGAGCTTTTGCAGTTTTTTAATTTCTTTCAATATTAATTCTTTCACTTCTTTAACTTTCTCTTTAACTGTACCTACATAAATTAACTCATAACCATAATTCTTATCCTGTTCAAGAATCCCTTTAACAGAATAAGCGAGGCCTCTTTTTTCTCTTATCTCTTGAAAGAGTCTAGAAGACATGCCTCTAGTTAAAATAACATCTAAAACCTCAGCTGCATATCTCTTCTCATCTCTCATTGTTGGAACATGAAAACCTAAAGCTAAATGAGCTTGTTCTATTCCTTTTCTTTTTTCAATAACAGTAGAATATTTTTTAATCGGCTCTACTTCCTGAACTTCCTTATTTGTAGGTGGAAAAATCTTTTCTCCAAGTTTACAAATTTCATTAAAATCAGCATTTCCAACAACTGTTAAAATCATGTTATTTGTAGAATAAGAAGAATTAAATATATGAAGAATATCTTGTTTTGAGATTTTTGAGACTGTTTCAATCGTTCCTGCTGCAAACATTCCAAAGGGTTTTTCATAAAGCAATTCTTTAATTTTCTCAATAACATACAGTTGAGGATTATCGTTATACATCTTTATTTCTTCCAAAATAACTTTTCTTTCTTTTTCAAGATCTTCTTCTCTAAACAAAGGATTTAAAGCTAAATCAGAAGAAATATTAATTCCTTCTTCCAAATATCTGCTTGGTAGTTTGTTCCAATAAGATGTAATTTCTTCACTTGTAAATGCGTTTATAATTCCTCCTTTCTTTTCCACTTCTTCACTTATTTGTTGTTGCGTTCTTGACTTCGTTCCCTTAAAAACTAAATGTTCAATAAAATGAGAAATTCCTTTCAAAGAAGCTGATTCAAATTCAGAACCGAATTTAACAGAAACAGAGTTGCAAACAATGGGTAGATTTCTTTTCTCAAATAAAACAGTTAAGCCATTTTTCAATTTTTTCTTATAAAACTCAAACTCTTTAGCCATTTTTCATATCATCAAATAAAAATTCTTTATTAAATCTTTTTGTCTTACTTCAGGATGAAATAAAACAGCGTAAATTTCTCTTTTTTTATGTTTAACTGCCCCTACTATTTTATTTCCGGCAAAAATCTCAAACTCTCTTGAAAAAGAAACATAATTGTTGTGAAGATGATAAACCTCTTCATCCCCAAATAAACCTAAAAATTTTTTCTTGAAATTCTCTTTGAAAAAGCCAATCTCGGTTTTTCTTTTTAATTTTCCCCCATAAACTAAACCAATTATTTGCATTCCCCCACAAATTCCTAAAATTTTTTTATCTGTTTTTTTAATCCATTTAAACCTCTCAACATCCTTTAAAAATTCGTTATCTCTAAGAGATGTCCCACAAATTATAATTTTCTCTGTTTTTTCCAAATCTTTTGTTGTTAAATCTCTATAATGTTTAACAAAATATCTCTTTTTCTCTTTTCTCAAAATATCTTCAATCGGTTTGACAAACTCAAAATAATGCAACTTTTCCTTACATATGTCTATAATCAGGATTTCCTTTTTGTTCATTTTAATTTTGCAGTGTTAAATAATTTTATTATTAATTAGCCATTTTTCAAAATCAATTTTTTCTAAATAGTTTCGAATTTCTGATGGTACTTCTTCTATCCATTTGCCATAAGATGATTTTGAAAAAATCTAGTCATAAAACAGGAGCATTAATCATTATTTAAATAAATTTTGATTTTTTCTCACTCCAACTCAACTTCCATCCTCCACTCATTCCCTCTCCCAGAAATTTTTCTTTCCACAACTTTCAATTTTCTCTTAAACAGAGGCATATTCAAAACAAGACTCTCAAACTCTCCGCCTTCGCCAGCAGGATTTATTTTATACTTATCCTCCAATATTTTAACTTCTTTAATGAATTCTCTATTAATTTTTCTTCCAAGCCACTCCTTATTTAAAGGATAAGCAAAAACCCCTGTTAAAACAACTTCAAACTTATTTTTAATCAATTCTTCCAACAACTCAATTTGATTTTTCAACCATAGAGGATTAAAACATTCTAATCCCAACTTATTACAAATTTTTTGTATCCTGCTTGCCTGATACACAGATTCAACAGCACCTGTAACAATTCCTTCTACTCCATACTTCTCTCTTGCTTTTTTTATTGCTTTTTCCAAATCTTTTAATTCATTTTCCTTTTTACCTTCTGTTTTTTGTATAATTAAAGGAATTTCTAAAACTTCTGCCTGTTTTTTAACTTGTAAAATTGATGGCGTGTGAAACATATAACTATAAAGATTTCTTGAATGCAAAGTTATTAAACATCTCACATCGTACCCTAACTTTTTTGCATAAAGCAAAGCTAAACAACTATCTTTTCCTCCTGTAAATAAAACTGCTACTTTCATTTTAATTCGTTCCAAAAACTAATTATTTCTTTATCTATACTCACTAAATAAATATCAAACTTCTCCTCCTGCTTTTTCGCAATTTCAAAAATAATTTTGCTTCCTTCTTTCTTATCAAAACCAAAAATCCCGCAAGAAATAGCAGGCAAAGCTATGCTTTTCACTCCCAAATTTCGTGATAAATCAAAAACATTTTTTATTGCTTCTTTCAATAACTCTGGCTTTGTTCCTCTCGGACCTACAACATGAATTATATACTTAACTCCTAACTTTCTCAAATTTCCGGCAGAAGTATAGACTGCCTCTCCTACTTTCAGTTTTTTTCTCTCTTCAATAATCTTTCTACTTTCCTCAACAATTTCTTCTCCTCCTGCCTCGACTATTGCTCTTGCCACCCCGCCTCCATGATACAAACTTTCATTAGCTGCATTCACTATTGCCTCAGCCTTAACTTTAGTTATATCTCCCTCAATTATTTTTATCATTTTTTACTCACCCACTCACTATTCTTAATATAAAACCTCAACTTTTTTTTCAAATCCTTTTTTACTCCAATTCTGTAACTTTCAACTACCTCCTCTTCTTTAATCGCTTTACCATCTTCTAACCACAACTCCTCGCAATTACAAATATCTTTTTTATGAAAACTCTTATCAATTCTCAAAACTTTAGTCAATAAACCAGGCCCTTTTGTATTTCCAGAAAAATTTAAAGGCTCCAAAGCCCTCAATAAAACAGCTTCTGCCTTCCCTTCTTTTCCTGTAACAAAATTAATGAGCCAGTTATTATGAACGCCATAAACTAAAATAGTTCCTGCTTCTTTTTCCATTGTTTTTTTTAAATCGCCATTTTGACAGGCTCTTGAAGCTGGGTCTTCCTCGCCATAATAAGCTTCTGTTTCAACTATTTTTGCAGTTAAAACAACATCTCCAATTCTACGAGAAAGAATCTTGCCTAAAAGTTCTTTTGCAACTTCTTCTGCACTTTTTAAAAAAAACTCTCTTTGAAGAGGCATAAAGAATTGAAAAAATCTATATTTAAAAAGATATCTTAATAAAAATTATTTCTTCTTTTTAAACAACTTCACTATCTTTTTTGAAAAAAATTCTGGATTTTTCTTTTTAAAATAGAAAAAAACCATTACTGCTATAAAAAGTACTGCCAATATTAATCCTGTAAATTTTGAATTTTTTAATTCTCCGACCTTTGCTAAAAATGCTCCTGTAATTCCTCTCAATCCTCTAGCTTTTTGCAATTCTTCACTCAAACACTCTCTTTCTTCTGCTGGCTTATTTATCTCTGTTCCGCATGAATTTTTATCAGTACAAACCCTTTTTTGAACAGTTCCAACACAATCAAGCCAATCAGAACATACCCACTCTTCTATACAGCTTTTAGAACCTTCTTTGTTGCCAGAGCTTGTTTGCTCTTGAATTGTATTAGTCGTTGTTACTGAATTAGAACCACCACCTCCAGCATTTCCGCCCCCTCCTAAATTTCCACCACTATCTAAATTTTGATTATCTGACGGAGAGGATACACCAAAACCATTCGTAGCAATAAGATTTAATTCAGTTGTTCCAAAATTCTGAAACACATATTCAGCTACTTTTGCACCATTAATATAAAATTCAATTATTTTGTCTTTCCGATTACCCTCAGGATCTTGAATATAAAATTTTGGATAATCTAAACCATAATAACCATTCTTAGTTATGCCT
>JAFCEO010000022.1 GCA_017609085.1 Candidatus Pacearchaeota archaeon
TATCATGAGAAGAGGCTCAGGCAATTTAAGGAGTTTGCGATGGCCAAATTGCGAACTTTTATTGACATGACCCTATTTATTCCGAAAGGATCCAAAAATCAAAATAATCATTCCTCTCAATTATGTGAAAATCCACTGGTTTTTCTAACTTCTTTGGTTTCAATAAATTATTGGATATATCTATAATATGATAATATAGTTTGTTTTTTTCTCTCAGTATAATAAAATCTACTTCTTTTTTTAAGGCAAAACAAACAATATCTTGTAAAGAGCCAATAGGGAGAACTTGCCAATCTGATTGTGCTCTTACTGCAAATTCTGGATGTGTTGACATTATGACCTCAGCCTTTTTTTCCTTCAGGATCTGACTAATTCTAACCTCGACTTCCTTTGCTCTTTCAAACCTTGGATTTAAAAATAAACTTTTAGGAATATTCTTAATATATGTATTAATAATTAAACCTATAATTAAAACTAAGATAAAACTTTCCATCTTTCTTTTGGTTATCAAGTTTTTTCTGGAAAATTTACTTGATAAAAAGATAATTCCTTGGACGGAATAATAAATAAACACAGGAAGTAAAAAAAGATGATGTCTTGGGATAGGATAAGATAAAACTTCGATCAATAAACTATAAGGAAAAAGAATTAATAAAATTACATCATAACTATTTTTCTTTTTCTTTAAATCCAAAATAGCTTTCCATAAACCCAGAAGAAAAAATGGTAACAAGTATAAAGGAAAAATAGTTTTAGGAATAATAAAATATAAGCCCAAATTTTCCCATATGGTCTTTAACTTTATATCAAATAACTTATTATTTTCAGTCTTAGTCTCTTTATAAAAGCCAAAATAAACATCGTCGATTTCCAATAATTCGTTATTTAAAGAATAATGTATTGAAAAAAATGAACTCCAATCTTCATTTTCTATTACTTTTAGCAGTGTATTTCTATATTTTTGAGCAGCAGTAATCTTTCCCGAAATCATCCACTGTCCGGTCGTTTGTTGTAAATATAGAATATAAGGGGAAGCTAATATCATGAAAGTAAATACAAAACTTATAATCTTCTGGTAAGATAATCCCCCCAATGAAAAAAATTTGAATATGATCAATATGAAAATAAGTAAAATATAAAGGATAAAGGCCTCTGGTCTCGTCAAATAAGCTAATGACAAAAATAAACCTGAAAGTATAGAAAACTTGTTTTGATTTTCTTCGACTAATTTAATTATAAAATATAAAGAAGTAATTATCAGTAACACATTAAGAATATCAGAGCCTCTGTATAATACTTTAATGTACCTGGAAGAAAGGGGAATAAAAGCATTAAGTTGATATATAAAAAGAGCCAAAATAGCCACACCAAGCTTTCCAGGAAGACTAAGTTTCTTTTTAGAAATTTCATATACAATGAATCCAATTATTACTCCAGAAAGTGCTGTAATAAGATTCAGAGAAAATATAAAATCCTTAAAAACAAAAAAGAACAATCCAATGAGCAGGGGCAAAAAAGGTGGAAAAATAATGTTTGGCAATCCATTAAGAGCATAGCCTTTGCTCTCAACAAGATTGCGAGCAAGAATTAGATAATACCCTTCATCTGGGTCAATAAAATATTTGGTTCGTTGAGCTAACAGTATAAATTTAAATATAAAAGCAAATAAAAATAAAATAATAAAAATTAATATATGCTTATCTTGCTTGAAAACACTAAAAATCTTAATAGAACCCACTTTTTATTTCTATTTTTTCTTTCCTATTATCATTTGGTTTAATAAAAAAGTATCAAGTTTAATCCCATAAAAAAATTTTTCTACTTTTTCTTCGCTTTTAAATCCAAATGGAGACATCATGAATCCATAATGTTTTATTACAATAAAATTTTCTTCCTTAAGTAAATCAACCACCTTATTCCGTGACATCACAGAACAATGTTCACCTTGAATAAAACCCAAAATTCTGGCAATTTTATCCCAAAAATGATGAGGGGTAGTGACAATAATTAATCCTTTATTTCGTAATATCCGATAAGCTTCTCGGAGCATCATTCTTGGCTCATTTAAATGCTCAATAATTGCAGTTGCAATTACAATATCAAATGACTCATCTCTAATAAATTCGAGAGCCTCCACATTAGCACATATATAACATATGTTTTTGTATTTATTCTTACCAATCTTTAGAAGCTCATAACAAATATCTAAACCAACACAAAATTGAGGATTAAAAAATTCACTGATGAATTTCAACATCTTTCCCTCTGCAGTGCCAAAATCAATAATACTATTAAAATTAGGGAAATATTCTTGAATTACTTTTATAACTTCAATCGATCTCTTTTGTAAGCGATATCTAAAACTTCTTTTTTGCTCTCTATTTATAGCATAAGTACCATTCATCGCAGCTTATCAACTGAATCCTTTCTCATTGTTAACACAGATACTCCAGCCTTTACCTTTTTCTTAAACTCATTGAATGAATTTAATTTTCGTATCTGCGAAAATAAATAAGCAGGGCAAAGATAAAACCTTTTATAAAATTTAACAATAAATTTATATAGTTCTTCTCTTGTAAAATTTTCTTCCCATACAGGGACCTTAAATCCTTCGCAGGGATATCTTGCAAATTCCCGCCAAATGTCGGTTTTTATTACACCTCTATCTAATCCTTTATAATAAAGTTCTGTACCTGGATAGGGAGAAAAAATTGTGAAATGAACATAATCTGGGGTTAATTCTTTAGCAAGATCAAATGTATCCTGAATATCTTCTTTCGTTTCACTTGGAAGACCAATCATAAAATAAGCTAATATATTAAAACCAACTTTTCTAGTTAACGAAAAGATTTCTTTCACCTTTTTAATTGTAAATCCCTTTTTAATAATCTTTAGTATTCTGTCGTTCCCTGCTTCTACTCCATAATGGATGGCTACACAACCTGCTTTTTTTAACATAAATAACATATCTTCATCTACAAGATCTACTCGTGTTCTTATATCCCATCTTATCTTGATGTCTCTGTTCAAAATCTCTTCGCATATTTTTATAACTCTGGTCCGATTCACGGTAAAAGTATCATCATAAAAAAGAAAATCCTTAATTCCATATTCAAGACAATAACATATCTCGTCTACAACATTTTTGGGGCTTCTAAATCGAAAATAAGATGTTACAGGGGACAGAGGACGATCACAAAAGCTACATTTAAATGGACATCCTCTACTACTAATAATAGAGGTACAAACACTCCCTCGACTTAGTAATGAAGTATAACTCTTTATATTTAACATTTCTCTTTTGGGAAAGGGAACTTTATCAAGATCTACTATTGGTTCAAATTTATTTACAAATATTTTTCCCTCTTTATTCTTGTAAACAAGACCTGGCACCTTCTCTAGAAGCTTTTCTTGTTTTTCTAAATACTTCAACAGTTTCAGAAACGAAAATTCTGCTTCGCCCATAATAGCAAAATCTACACCAGGAAGATTTATTGTTTCATTTGGAAACAAATGGATATGAGGGCCTCCTAATACAACTATTGCCTTAGGCCATATGCTTTTAACTAACTGGACTGTTTTAAAAACATCAATTAAGGTAAATGTCATTGTAGGAATACCGACAACATCAAAACTTTTGTTTTCCAAAAATTCTCTCAGTTCGTTATACTCCCACTCTTTAGGTTGGCAATCCAGAACTTGAACCTGATAAGAGGAATATTTTTGTATAGTAGAGGCTAAATATAATAACCCTAAAGGGGGATTATATCCCCTATGCTTTTCAATAATTGAAGGGTTTTTCCCTACAATTTCATGCCACCGAGGTGGATTTAATAACAAGACCTTCATTTATTTAATCTTTTATCTATAAGGTCTGCCAGAAGGCCTATTGCCAGTAAATGTAATCCTGTAATAAATAAAATTATAGTAGTTATATCCATGATTTTTCCCATGAGAAAAGACACGCCAAGGACTAAAAAGGAAGACAAGAAGAATAATATACTTACAGGCAAAAAAACTTTAAGAGGATTAAAAAACATTACTGTGCGTAATATAAGTTGAAAAAAATTCAACGTATCCATAAAAGGATTTATTTTTGACTTTCCCTTGCGCTTATAATAATTTATGGGCGAATATATTAATTTTTTTTTCTTCATTATTGAATATAGCGTTAGTGTTGATGTGAACGAAAAACTATTTGGCAAAAATCTCATAGCCTCTTTTATAAGTTTTTTACATACAATCCGAAGGCCAGAATTAAGGTCAGGAATCTCCTCTTCAGTCAAATATTCGGCCAATTTTTTTAATATATATTTAGGGATACGACGGAAAAAATTGATTTCGACAATTTCCCCCACTCTTGCTGCAACTACCATATCTGCTTTTTCTCTAATAATAATCTGATATAGCTCAAATATTTTTTCGAAAGGATAAGAGCCATCCGCATCAACAATAGCTATATATTCAAACCTTGAAACTTCTATTGCGCTCTTTATAGAAGCTCCATAGCCCCTATTTTTTTTGTGAGTAATAATTTTGAATCGTGGATCTGCTAGTTTTTTAAGGACAGACGAAGTCCCATCTGTTGAATTATCATCAACAAAAATAGCTTCAATGCAATCGCTGTTTTTTAGTCTATTCTTGAAGTAATTTATTGTTTCTGAAATAGAATCTTTTTCATTATAGACAGGAATAATTATTGTCAAGCCACCCATTTTTTAAATTCTATCATAGTTAATGTTAATCCTGTCAATTTCAAACTACATGACAACTATTTTTTAAAACTAAATAACTGTTATTATAGTTGATACATTAAGTCAACCTTTTAATTGTGACATTAAAATATCTTGAAAGGGCAATACGTAACAATTGTCAATGTTCATCAATCTTTTAACCAAAGACTTAACTCAGTTCGATTACTTTCTCTTTTCTTTGTAAAAACAAAAAGTTTATTTTAATTATAAAAAATTTAATATTTATCCTTCTTCCTTCTTATACGAGCATATAATAGGAGCTTATTTGCTAAATTTAATAAGATGTCAATTAAAACAAAATTGAAGTGGTCCGGTTGTCAAGACCAAATCTAATCCTTTTTTAAGGTGTAAACCCTTTACATGCTGCATCCATTTGCACCTGACGATAAGCCTCAAGGGACGTATCGTATTCCCCTAAAGATTGATGCAACCTCTTTTGATTGTATTTTCCGATAAATTCCCCGATGCTTGCTCTACATTCTGCTACCGATTCATAGGATTTTGTATATACTTCCTCATACTTGAGTGTTCTCCAGAATCGTTCTATGAAAATATTATCGATCACCCAGCCTTTTCCGTCCATGCTGATTTGGATTCCATTGTTCTTCAGAATCGAGATGAACTCACGACTCTTAAACTGTGCCACTTGGTCCGTGTTAAAGTATTCAGGCTTTGCTTCCCCAAGAGCCTCTTTTAAAGCTTCCCAATTGAAATCCGCCTCCAAAGGATTAGAATCTGTCATCGGTCATGCAAAAATGACCCTCTAAGGTCATTGAAAAATGACCCCCCTGGAAGGGGGATTAAATGAAAGATAAAAAGACATTATACTTACTCCCGATCGATAAATCGG
>JAFCEO010000006.1 GCA_017609085.1 Candidatus Pacearchaeota archaeon
TTTCTTAATCATTGGGACAAATAGTCAGCTTCAGTAAAAATAATAAGGAAGATTTAAATATAATTTACATTTAACACTAGTGTAATGAAAACAAAATATTTAGTCTGTATAATTTTAACATTAGCGACTGTTGGGGTCATTCTTATAAGTAATTGTATAACTGAAAAAGAAAAAATTAAATTTTGTGATTACCCTACTCAAGTAGGTAATCTGTTCAAATTTACTGTCCAAGATCTTTCTCAAATATATGGCGATATCTTAAAAGGATTACACTCTAATAAAAAGTATCTATTTGATAATATAGTTATTATCAATAGTGAATATAGAAGAGGATATCAACAATTACACACGAGCGTTATTAAATTTAAGTCAACTCAAAATGCCAACGAATACTGGAGTTTAGAACTAGGCGACCAGTCTAAAGAATTAATAGAAAAAATAGGATTAGGGAACGCTAGCTGGGAAACTTGCACTGTTTTGAATATTTCTGGTAAATGTATAGAAACAGACGCAGAGTCCGGAGAATATGGCATTTCAGCTTCGTACTTCTCATTTAAATGGAAAGAAAAGGATATGATAAAATCTGTTACTTACACTATATACAAAAATATTTCATCTGAGCAGAAGATTAAGTCTGTTGAACCTTTTATCATATTATTGAAAGATTGCATATTAAGATCAAAGGAAGACTGAATATGATAGGTAAAAAACTTGTCAATTATATAAAAGCGAATTTATCAAAAGGAAATTTTCTAGAACAGATTAAACAAAGTTTGCTTGCATCTGGGTCTAATCATAACGTTGGTGAAGCAAATAATTTGGTTCAACAGGAAAGTTTTCAGTCAACAGTTTCAACCCCACTAGTGCATGAAGATTCAACTAAAAAATCTTCGAAGTTTCGAATAATTTTTGTTTTAATAATAGTTGCTATCATTGTCGGAGTTTTTGCATTTTTTATTTCATCTAATTTTTCAAAAGACTTTACAAAAAAAGAAACTATCACAGGAAAATGTAATTTTAATAGAAAAATTGGAGAATTTAATCTTCTCGGTGTGCAAGAATTGTCTCCTTCTTATCTTATGTTGGATCCAAACACTTTGATAATTCAAGCTGCTTATGATCAGACAACAGATAAGGAGTTTAAACATGTTATGATTCAACTATATAAATTTGATTCAAAAGACAAAGCAAATGAATTTTATAACAAATATTACGAAACCAAATCATCTGCTGCACCATGTAATTTTGAAAATGTGGACGGCAAATGCGCATTTGAAACAAAAGGAAGTATTTATGGTGGAATACCCGGGTTCGTAATTCAATTTATTTGGAAAGAGAATAATATAATTAAAGATATTCGAGTCGAATCTACACTTAAAAAATGGAGTAGTGGGATGGGTAGTACACAAGAAAAAAGAGATGAGGCCATAGAAATCTTTAATGAATATACAAATCCCTCACAAGAAGAAAGACAAAATTTAATTAGACCTTTTATTTCCATGCTAAAGGACTGCGAACCTATTAAACTTTAATTTTGATTTTTTCGGTTTGCCAACTCTTTCAACTCATTGAATTGCTCGCTCGTAACTCTAAAATTTCTTTTAGGAATGCTTAAATCCGATGTTAGATTCAATTTTGTTTATGTAAAACTTCTAAGACGCTCGACAAAAAAGCTTCGATAAATTTATAAACCTTTTTCCCAAATTATTTTCAGACCAAATGGCTATTTTAGCCATTCTATTTCCGAAAGGAAAGGTCTTATCGTGAAGATGTCAATATATGATATTCCTGCAGCAGAATATAATGAAAAATTAGCTGAAGCTTTAAAGCAAATTCCAGAATTTAAAATGCCTGAGTGGGCAGCTTATGTTAAGACAAGTGTGGCGAGGGAAAGACCTCCTGCAGAGGAGGATTGGTGGTATAAAAGAGCTGCCTCAATTTTAAGACAAATTTATATTAAAGGAATTGTAGGAGTCAATAGACTAAGAACAAGATACGGTGGCAGGAAGAACAGAGGAAGCAAACCCGAAGAGTTTAGAAAAGGTTCAGGAAAAATTATAAGAGTCATTTTACAACAAGCTGAAAAAGCAGGCTTTGTTGAGAAAGTTAAAACAAACAAAAAAGCTGGGAGGCAGCTTACTGAAAAAGGTAAAAATTTTTTAGATTCAATTAAATAAGAAAATGGCGGGATATTTAACTTTAACTGCATATGAAAATGACGAAATAATTATTTACAGAACTGATCAAAATGGTTCACCTCTTCTTAACCCCGATGATATTTTGATAATGAGTTTAGCAGAAATTCGGGGAGAAAGAATAAAAAAAGCGAAATTAAGATTTAATGGAGATAATTATCAAATAGCAAGGCAAAAAGTGTTGAATGGAGCGTTAAAAGAAGTTGTCAATAAAAAAATTAAAGATTTGGAGGGAATAATATAATGCCAACGAGAAAAAAAAGATATCAAAGGAAAATCAAATTAGCAAAATTCGGAAGAAGAACAAGATGGGCTCCTTTTTGGACTGTTTTAAGAAAATTTGGTTTAGGCAAGAGAATCCATGCTTCAAGAATTACAAGAGTAAGAAGAAATTGGAGAAGAACAAAATTAAAAATTAAACCAAGAAAATTGAGAAAAAGACACTTAGGATAAGATGGCAAAGAAACAAGAACAACCAACAAAGATCCTTGAAAGGGAGTATATAATTCCTCTTAGAAAAGAATGGTTAAAGGTTCCTGAGTATAAAAGAGCCAATAAAGCTGTTAAAGCAATAAAGCAATTTATAGTTAGACATATGAAAATCTATGATAGAGATTTGAAAAAAGTAAAAGTTGACCCTATTTTAAATAATGAATTATGGTTTAGAGGAATAAGAAAACCGCCTGCAAAAATTAAAGTTAAAGCGATAAAATTTGATAACGAAACTGTAAAGGTCGAAATTGTTGAACTTCCAGAACACATCAAATTTGCTAAATTAAGAGAAGAAAGAAAAAAACTAGAAGAGAAAAAGAAAGCAGAAAAAGAAAAAAAAGTAAAAGAGAAAGTAAAGGAAGAACCTGAAAAGAAAAGTAAAGAAGAGGGAAAAGAGGAAGAAGAGCAGAAAGAAAAAAAAGAATCTGTCAGAGAAGCAGGATTAAAGCAAGCTGAACAAGTTGCAAAACAAGTGAAACATCTTACGGAGGGTGGAAAAGCAAAAGAGGTAAAAGTACATAGAAAAGCTCTTACCAAATAATTCTAAGGAAACTTCTAAACTAAAAAGTTTGGTAGAAAAAAGTAAAAACCCCTTTTAAACTTTTAATAATATATTTATATAGAGAATAAGTAACTTTTTAATATGGAAATAAACCTAGAAAAGATTAAGAACAAAAAAAGCGTAAAAGAATTGTTAGAGTTCTCTATTGTTAATATAGACAAACCATCTGGTCCTACTTCTTTTCAAGTCGATGAAAAAGTTAAGAAATGGCTTGGCTTAAGGAAAACATCTCACTTTGGTACTCTCGACCCCAAGGTTACTGGAGTCTTGCCCATAGCATTAAATAGGGCCTGTAAATTAAGTAGTTATTTTATGCATAAGGACAAGAGTTATGTTGGGATAATGCATTTACATTCGGATGTGAAAGAAGATAAATTAAAAGAAGAAATGAAAAAATTTATTGGAAAAATAAAACAGCTCCCTCCAAAAAAATCGAGAGTTAAGAGGCAAGAAAGAGAAAGAGAGGTTAAGAAATTTGAGATTTTAGAAAAAAATGAGAGAGAAATTTTATTTTTAGCTGAAGTAGAAGCAGGAACGTATATAAGAAAACTTATTCATGATTTAGGAAGAGAGATTGGAGGCGCACACATGACAGAGTTACGGAGGACAAAAGCAGGAATTTTCTCAGAACAAGATAAAGAATTCATAAATTTGTATGAATTTAAGAAAGCGGTGGATGAGTTCAAAAAAGGGAAAGAAGAAAAATTACGAGAAATTTTAATACCGGCCGAAATTATTTACAAGATACTTCCTATTGTGCAAGTTAAAGAAGAAGCTATTAAACAGCTTTTAACAGGTAAGCCATTAATGAAATATGATTTAAAAGAAAAATTACCAGATTCGGAAAAGTTTGCTGTTTTTTTAAAAGATATATTTATAGAAGTGGCTAGAAAAGTTGATGAAAAAGACATAATAGCAAGACCAGAATTTGTATTTAATTAAAAATAAAAAAATTAGAAAAAGAATATATAATGCTAAGTAAAACTTGGAAAGAAAAATGAGCAAAATTTTAGTTACAGGAGGGGCTGGTTTTATCGGAGGCCATACTTCTGACTTATTAATTGAAGAAGGGCACAAAGTTGTAATTATAGATAATCTTTCTTCAGGATTACGAGAGAACATAAATCCAAAAGCAATTTTCTATAAGGAGGGTTTAAATAATCATAACAAAATCAAAGAGATTTTTGAAAAAGAGAAACCAGAGATAGTTTATCATTTAGCTGCACAAGTTAATGTAAGAAAAAGTGTAGAAAATCCAATTGAAGATGCGAGAATTAATGTTCTTAGTACACTAAACCTACTTGAATTGTCAGTAAAAAATAATATTAAACACTTTATTTTTGCTTCTACGGGTGGAGCTATATATGGAGATGCAAAAATTCCTACAATAGAAGATCATCAACCAAATCCAGTTAGTCCTTACGGTTGTGCAAAATTAGCTATAGAAAAATATCTAAACTACTATAATAAAGTTCACAATTTAAAATTTACTTCTTTAAGATACAGTAATGTTTATGGTCCAAGACAAAATCCAAAAGGAGAAGCAGGAGTCATAACAATATTTTTTAACGAAATGTTTTCTGGAAAAAGTCCAATTATTTTTGGGGGCTTGCAGACAAGAGATTTTGTTTATGTTAAAGATGTTGCAAGAGCTAATCTTTTGGCTTTAAATGATAATAAAAGTGAAATCTATAATGTAGGAACAGGAAAAGAGACAAATATTATTGAGATTTTTAGTAAAATCAATAGCTTTTTCAAAGATAAATTTCAACCAATTTACAAGAAAAAGAAAAAAGGCGAGCAAGAAAGAAGTTGTTTAAGTTACGAGAAGATTAAAGATAATTTAGGATGGGTGCCATTAGTAAGCCTAAACGAAGGTTTAAAGCAAGTTTATATTTGGTATTTGGAAAAAGGAAATAAGTTGTAATCAGAATAAAATTAATTAACTTCCAAATTGTAAAACGAAATTAATAAAATAAATATCTTTATAAAAATAATAAAAAGATTTTTAAATAAAAAATAAATGAATAGAAAATGAAAAGTTTGGGCCACGAGGACGACCCTCCCGATCTAAAGTTTCCTAACTTAAAAGAATATACTTTAAGACTTAAGGGATTGATTTCTTATACTGACTCTATTCTAAAGAATCCCCTTAATGACCCTCCTGAAAAAAGATGGAAAGAACTTGTGAGTATTTTACATAAATTAGAAAGTGAAAAAAAATATATTAGAAGCTTATTGGCTAAACAAGTATCTAATAAATTATCTATTAATCAAAGAATAGAGATTTATAATAATTCTTCAAATTTAGAAATTTTTCATGGATATATGGAAGGAAGGTTGTTTTTAATAAAAGGGGAGCTTCCAAATTTAGAACAACAAGTTATTAATGGAAGTTATACCTAAAAGTAAAAAAGAAAGATTTTTAAATGATAAAAAAATAGGTGTAGAATGGGAAGGAGATGTCTGAGCCGTAGAAGACCGAGAAGGCTTTTAAGAGATAAGTTAATAAAAAACGAAGTAAGAGAAATTAGCAAAGTTCTTTACGCAAATGGAAAAGATTTTTATCATTCAATTTTTGAAGGCCCTCGTGTGTATGAACCTCAAAACACAATAACTCTTACCTCTGATTTTAAGCTACAAGAAGATTATGTAGATTTTGCATTGCCAGAATTAGAAAACTCTTTTATTTTTCCTGTATCATTCACAGAACTGTGTCAAAAACCTGGAGACACTTTACACGGTCTCATCACTGCAGAAGAAGAATTAGTTCTTCAAGGATTAGAATCTTTAGAGATTCCATATAGGGCTAGTGAAGAGGAAGTATTAGAAAGACTAGGAATGCATATAGTGAATTTAAATGAGGAAGAGAGTGGAGAATATGATTTATTATAGATAATTCTTTAAATCTTTTTTTCTTATCTTATTTATGAGGGAATTCCTTTATTATTCAACTAAAGCAAGAACTTCCGGAAATTTTGATTTGCAGAATTTAATGAAAGCTGGAAGAATGGATATTGTTTGCAATGTTATTATAGCTGCTTTTTTTCTTTCTCATAAGTTAAGAGAAGACGTTCATTTACATTTAATTTTTACAGGTCCTCCTTGCCCGCCAAGACATTTAGAATTTATTTCAAATAAAAAAATGCCTATAAGTAAGAAAGATGTTGCAGGGCTAATAAAAAGAATGTTATATAAATATAAGGAAGGAAGGAAAACTGAAGTTTTCCCTGGATGTTTTATTGATAAAAAAAATTTCTCTCAGCTCGCTCAAGAATTACAAGAACAGGGCAAGAGAATTTTGATTTTAGATAGAAATGGGGAAGATATTAGAAAATTAAAGGACGAGGAATTAAAAAATGTTGTTTTTGTAATTGGAAGCGAGAAAGGATTGCCTCATAAAGAAATTAAAAAATTTAAAAAGAAAGTTTCGATAGGTAAAGAAACTTATTTTGCGAGTCAAACAGTAACAATTATAAATAATGAATTAGATAGAAGATTATCATGAAAGTAACAAAAAAAACAAAAGAGGTAGAAGAAATTAAATTTATAGATTATGAAAAGTCGGTTCCTAAATTACTTGATAAAGTAAACTTTAAAAAATTAATAAAAAAACAAAAGAGAATTTTTTTAAAACCTGATTTAACTTTGTGCAAACAATTTCCTGTAACAACGACTCCCTTATTCGTCGAAGAAATCATAAAGTATATTAAAAAATATAATAAAAAATCAGAGATTATTATAGCAGAAGGCTCAAATTGCTCTACAGAAAAATGTTTTAAAAAACTTGGATATGAAGAGTTAAGTGAAAAGTATAAGATTCCTTTACTTGATTTAAACGAAACTGACACAAAAAAAATTCAAGATGAAAAGTTCAAAAAATTCAGTTTTATAGAGTATCCAAAACCTCTTCTTTCTGGTTTTTTAATCAGCTTACCTGTTTTAAAAGAACATTCAACTACAATAGTGTCTGGCTCTTTAAAGAATATGTTGGGGGCTTTTCCCTCCAACGCCGAGAGAGATTGGAAAAAAGTTATACGGAAATTGCCTATCGAATTAGCTATACATGACATACTAGTTTGCAAATTTCCAGATTATGCTATCTGCGACGCTTCTATTTGTTTATTAGAAAACGAGATTTATGGTTATCCTAAGGAATTTGATGTTTTATTGGCTGGTTTACCTTTTGAAGTAGATAAAAGAGGCGCTTTACTTTTAGGACATGACTGGAAAAGAATCCCTCATTTAAATTTGGTGGATGAATTAAAAATTCAAGAAGGAAAATGATAAAAGAATTCCTCTTCGGATTTTTGCAGGAAATGATTCATTTCAATATAGAAAACACAATCATTTTTAGTATAGCGATTATGTTAATAATGGCTGCAACTTTTGCATTTATAGCAAGATTGTTAAAACAGCCCCTGATCCCATCTTATGTCATTGCAGGATTTTTATTGGGGCCTGTTGTTTTGGGTTTTATTAAAGATACAGAACTAATCTACGCTTTTTCTGAAATAGGAATCGCTTTTTTATTGTTCGCAGCAGGCCTTGAAATATCTTTTAAAAAAATAAAAGAAGTTAATTTAAAAAAAATTTTAATTATTGGATTTATACAAGTTGTTTCTATTTTTGGAATAACTCTTTTTTTAGGAGATTATCTTAATCTCACAACAATTCAGGCAGTTTACATAGGAATAATTTTATCTTTTAGCTCTACAATGGTTGTAACAAAGCTTTTATCAGATAAAGGAGAGCTTGTTACTTTACACGGAAGATTGGTTTTAGGAATTCTTTTACTACAAGACTTGTTTGCAGTATTATTCATAGGAATTTTAATGGCAAAAGGATTTTCTTTTCTTAGCATCATAATTGTTTTTCTTAAAATTTTGATTATGATCGCACTTGCAGTATTTTTGAACATTTTATTTTTAAATAAAATTTTTAAATTCGCTGCTCGTTCAATAGAGCTCCTTTTCCTTTCTTCTTTAGCAATACTATTTTTATTTGTCATTCTTGCTATTATCTCGAATCTTTCTGTTGTAATCGGTGCATTTATTGCAGGAATGTCTCTAGCAAATTCTCCTTTTAAAATAGAGCTCGAATCGAGAATGAGCCCCTTAAGGGATTTTTTTGCTATTTTATTTTTTATTGCATTAGGAATGCAGCTTGTTTTTAAAGGAATTTTGGAACAATTAAATTTATTTTTATATCTGATTATCGGAATGTTAATCTTGAAGCCTGCGATCATTTTATTTTTATTAAGAATATTTGGTTATAAAACAAAAACTGCTTCTTTAGCTGCAATATCTCTCGCCCAGCTCTCTGAATTTTCATTAATAATAGGATTTTTTGGTGTAAAAAATGGCGTTCTAACACAGCCTATTTTCTCCAGCATTATTTTTTCAACTATAATTTCTATGGCGTCAACTACCTATTTTATTGAATATAAGAATCAAATATATTGGTTCTTTCAAAAACCTTTTAGAAGAATCCCTTTTTTAGAAAAAGAAAAGGATGATAAAAAAAGTAAGTCTGTTCTTTTAGTAGGAGTTCATAGGATGGGAAGCATAATATTAAAAAACCTTACAAAAAATAAAAAAGAACTTCTCGTAATTGACCACAATCCGGAAATAATCAGTCATTTAAAAGATAAGAAGATAGATTGTATTTATGGAGACATAGGAAGTCCCGACATTTTTGAAAAGATAAATATAAAAAATATGAAGACGGTTATTAGCACCGTTCCGGACTATGAAGAAAATTTAAGATTATTGAAAAAAACTAAAGAGAAAAATAATAGAGCAGTAGTGATTTTAACTGCTACGAGAATAAGCGAGGCACTTCTCTTATATGAAAATGGAGCGGATTATGTTATTTTGCCAAAAGTAGTGGCTGGAAAGGAGATTTCAGAAGTGTTAAAAAATAAAGGGGAATTAAAAGAGATGAAAAGAAGGCATATAAAACTTCTGAATGATATACATAATATTCTTTATTAATTAAAATGAAAACTTTGAGAATATTTATTTCTGGAATTGTTCAGGGTGTTTTTTTCAGGCAGTTTGTTAAAGAGCAGGCTGAAAAACTTGGTTTAAGAGGATATGTTAGAAATTTAAATGATGGGAGAGTGGAAGCTGTTATCGAAGGCAAGGATAGTGACGTTGACAGAATGATAGAACTTTGTAAGAAAGGTTCTCCCTATTCAAAGGTTGAAACTATAAAAATCGAAAAAATTGGGCATCAAGGTTTTAAAGAGTTCAAAATCTTAAGATTCTAGATTAACTCTTAAAAATTACGATTCTATACTTATTCCTGTTATTATTTCCAATTTTCTTAAAACCGATTTTCCCGATTCTTCTCCCAAGACAGTTAACTCTAATGTTTCTGCATTAAATTTTTTATTTCCCTTTTCATCATGAGGGGTATAAAAACGCAACTTTACTGCACTATTTCCTATTTTAATAATATCTTCTTCCCACAAATGATTAATTTTATCTGCACTAGAACTCTCAATCTCTACATCTGTATTAGATTTATTTCTAGCATAAAAACCTACATTGTAGTATATTGTTCTTGCTTTGAAATTATCTGTAATTTTTATATAAAAAATTTCATCTCCCATCTTTTTCTCTCACAAATACTTCTTAAAAAATATTGCAATAAATATTTAAATCATTTTTTCTTTATGGGAGGATGGCAAGAGGGGATGAAATAAAAAAAGAGAGATTGAAAAAGATAAAAGAGCTAAAAGAAAATGGCGAAGTAGTTTATAGGTATTTTTTTGACAAAAAAGATTCTGCCATAGACCTCCAAAATAAATATAAAAAGTTAGGTGATGGCCGGACTACAAAAAATAAAGCGAAAATAGCTGGAAGAGTTATGGTGGTAAGGGATATGGGTAAAATTAATTTTATAAGTTTGCAAGACTCTACTGGAAGAATACAAATAATTCTACAACAAGGTAAGACTCCTAAGAAATTTATCGAATTTTTTAAAAAATACGTCGATAGTGGAGATTTTATAGGAGTTTCTGGGACTATAATGAGAACAAAAAGAGGGGAACTTAGTATCTTGGCTGACAAAATTGAGTTGTTGAGTAAGGCCCTCTTGCCTTTGCCAGAGAAGTGGCATGGTTTAAAAGAAAAAGAAGAAAGATACAGAAAAAGATATTTAGATTTAATAATGAATCCTGAAGTTAAGGAAGTTTTTTTAAAAAGAACAAAAATAATTAATGCCATAAGAGAATTTCTAAATGAAAGGGGATTTGTTGAAGTTGAAACTCCTATTTTACAGCCCTTATACGGGGGAGCCTCTGCAAAACCATTTATAACAGAATTAAATGCCTTAAAAATGAAACTTTATCTAAGAATAAGCAACGAGCTTTATTTAAAGAGATTGATTGTAGGAGGATTAGAGAAAATTTATGAATTTTCAAAGGATTTTAGAAATGAGGGAATAGATTCGTTACATAATCCCGAATTCTTACAAATAGAAATTTATCAAGCTTACGCGGACTATAATGACATGATGAAACTTTGTGAAGAAATTTATAAGTATGTTGCTAAAAAAGTTCTTGGAAAGACAGTTATAGAGTATCAGGGAAAGAAAATAAATCTTAATAAATGGAATAAAATAAGCATGCTAAATGCTATAAAAAAATATGCGAAAATAGACACTGAAAAAATGTCTGATAAAGAACTAGTGGAATTTGCAGTTAAGAATAATATAGAGTTAAAAAGCAAAAAAAGGGGATTGGTTATAGCATCTATTTTCGAACATTTTTGTGAAAAGCATTTAATTCAACCGACATTTGTTTATGATTATCCTCTCGAAACTACGCCTTTATGTAAGGAAAAAAGAAATTATAAAGGAAAAACAAAATTAGTAGAAAGATTTGAACCATATATAGCAGGATTTGAAGTGGGTAACGCTTATTCTGAATTAAATGACCCAATTATCCAAAAAAAATTATTGGAAGAGCAAGCAGAAGAATTAAGAGCAGGAGACGAAGAAGCTAACCCTTATGATAAAGATTTTATAAATGCTGTTGAACATGGAATGCCTCCTACAGGAGGAATTGGTTTGGGTATAGATAGGATGGTAATGCTTTTAACAGATTCTCCATCAATAAGAGATGTTATTTTATTTCCATTTATGAGAAAAAAGTGAAAATTTGTTTTTTAAAAAGTTAAAAACAATTTACCGAAAAATCTTTAAGTCAAATAGTTGTTATAGATTATGGTAAATCTAATTATTAAAAGCAATATAAGGGAAGCTGTTAAAGACAAGATACCAAATGTTGCAAGTGAAGTGGCAGAAGCTTTGAATCAAAAAGTGCAGGAAATTCTCGATAAAGCGTGCGAAAGGGCAAAAGCCAATGGAAGAAGAACTTTACATGCGAGAGATTTATAGAATACAAATTTTTTTAAGATAAAGGTAGTATCTAAAAATATAGTCTTATCTTTATAATCGAAGTTTGGAAGCATTAAAAATAACAACATTTTTAAAGTTACTTTTTCTCTACGTAATATAAATAATAAAAGAGGAAGGATGATAGAACTAAAAGAGAGGCCTAAAAATCCAATAATAATTGAAGGATTTCCTGGATTTGGATTTGTAAGTACAATAGTTACTGAATTTTTAATTAAACATTTAAAAGCGAAAAGGATAGGAAGAATTTTCTCAACTAAACTTACACCAATGGTAGCTATTCGCAACTCAGAGATAATAGACCCTCTTGAGATATATTATGATAAAAAACATAATATTGTTATTTTAAGGGCTTTAACAAATGTTTCTGGTGCCGAATGGGAAATCGCCAATATAGTTATAGAGCTGGCAAAAAAATTAAAAGCTAAGGAAATAATTGGAGTTGAAGGAGTGGCAAGCGACAGTAAAAAGAACAAAATTTACTATTTTACAAATTTAAATAAAGAAAAATTTGAAAAGATCAATCTTGAGGGATTTAAAAATGGAGTTATCGTCGGAGTTACAGGGGTTCTACTTTTAAAATCCAAGGAAGTTCCTTTATCCTGTATCTTTGTAGACGCCAATCCTGGTTTTCCTGATTCTAAAGCTGCTGGCGAAGTAGTTAAAGTTTTAGACTCTTATCTCGGTCTTAAAGTAGATTATAGACCTTTATTTAAGGCAGCTGAAGAATTTGAAAATAAACTAAAAGAATTAATGTCAAGTGTAAAAAAAGCTGTTGAAAAAAAGCAGGAAAAAGATACAAGTTATTTAGGATAAGATTTTGCTCATACAATTTGAAAAAGCAAAATCCCATAATAAAATAAAAGAATTAATGTGATAGAAGAAATATAAAAATTTATAAACTTTAAAAACTAAAAAAGAATATCTCAGCAAAAAGAGAGAAAGTGTAAAATGAAATCAAATCTTGTTGCCATCATCGGATTTGTTTTGGTGGTAAGTTTAGCAGTGTTTGTTACTGCAGAATCTCTATCGACAATAGAAGATGCAGATTTAGAAGCAAGTTCGGTCGAAGATTTAAATGTTGAAGATGTAGGAGTTTTACCTAGTCAAGCAGGATATGGTTTAAAACTTGGATGGGAAAGATTCAAATTATGGTTTATTTTTAATCAGGAAAAAAAAGCCCAACAAGAGCTTAAGCTTGCCAGACTAAGATTGTTGGAGGCTAAATTAATGGCAGAGAGAGGGAATTTCAAAGCAATGAGAAGAGCTCAAGAGGCCCACGATAGACTTATGGAAAGAGTTAAAAGAAGAGTAGAAAAAATCGGTGAAGCCAGAAACGAAAAAAGTTTTAGAAATAGTGTGGAAAAACTGGCAAGTTTAGAAAAAGCCATTGAAGTTCATGAACACAGAATTGAACTTTTGAAAGATTTACTTGAAAGTAATCTAACAGATGAGCAAAGAGAATTGCTTGAGGGGATGATAGCAAGAATGGAAAATGCGACAGAAAACTTAAAACAGATTGAAGAGAGAAAAAAAGAAAACCTAAAAACAAGATTAAAAACAGCTACTGGAAAAAGCGAAGAAGAAATAAAAAAAATTATCGAAGAAATTGAAAACAAAAATGGATTAAATGTAACGAGAAAATTAATAGCAGAAAAAAGAATAGAAAATACAGAAAGAGCTTTAACAAAACTTAAAACGAGAGTAGAAGAAGAAAAAATAAAGGGGCTGAATGTTTCTTATTTTGAAGAACAAATTGGGATTGTAGAGAGCAATCTTCAACTTGCAAAAGAGAAATATGAAGAGGGAAATTATACAGCTGTAATAGAAATACTTAAACCTACAAGAAACTATGGAAGAAGCATTTCAGTTATGGTGCATAAAGTTAATGAAGCGAGAATGAAAGATAAAAAAAGAGTTGCAACGGTTATGAGGGATTTAATTGAAAAGAATAAGAAATTAACGAATTCAGATTTACAAAAAATTAAGAAACTTAGAAAAAGAATAACTAGTTTGAAACAAAACAGGAATGAACAAAATAACCAATCAACAATTTCAGATACAAGAAAAATGGAAAAAGTGAAGGAAATTATAAGTGACTTAAAGCAAAATAAAAACAAAAATCAATAAGAAAAGGTTGACTAATTTTCGTTTTTTTGTTTTTAAAATTAAAAATTACCGTCAAATTTAAAAATATATTTTTTCTTTCTTCACAATGAGAAATAAAGAAAAAGGGGCTAATGCTGAGCGTGAACTTTTAAAAAAATTTATTGAGGAAGGATGGATGGCTGTTAGGGTTGCTGGTTCTGGACTTTTGCCTGATTCATCTTGTGATCTTATAGCTGGAAAAAAAAGTAAAAAATATTGTATAGAAGTTAAGACTTGTAAAATCAAGAGGAAATATCTTGACAAAAAACAGATAGAAAGATTTATCTTATTTTCAGAGATTTTTGGGTTAACTCCTATGTTGGCTTTAAGATTTAATAGAGAAGGATGGTTTTTTTTAAATCCAAAATATATTGAAAAAACAAAAAAAGGGCTCGTTGTAAGTCTTGAAACAGCGAAAACAAAAGGAAAAAGGTTTGCTCAAGCATTTGAATAAAAAAATTAAAAAATGACAAGATAAAATTAATGTGTAATGATAAAAAAGATTAAGATAATTTTTTATATTTTTCTTCTTTCATTATAAGATGTTGTTTATTAGAAAAATAAGGCCTGATAAATACCTCAAAAAGTTTATAAATTTTTGTAAAGAAAGATATGGAAATAATTTAATAGCTATAACAATTTATGGCTCTTATCCTTGGGGATATTTTGATAAAAAGAAAAGTGATTATGATCTGTTTGTTATTTTTAAAGATAAAACGCCGAAAGGAAAAAAAGAAATAAAGAAAAAATTTCCAAAAATTTCTTTGCAGTACTTTTGCACAACAAATGACCTATTAAGAAAAGTGAAAGAAGGGCACTGGTCAATTTATATAACTCTATTAAAGAGCGCAGGAATACTCTACTATACTAAAAAATATAAAAAATTTTTAAAAAAAATAAAAAGAATCGATTTTACCGAGCAACTTATGGATACTGCAGCAATGCAATATAAAGCAACTTATGAAATAAGAGTTTTGAAGAAAAGTAGAGGATACAAAGCGGCGAAGTGGGCTCTGCCTTCAATAAGAAAAAGACTACAACTCTTAACTTATATTAGAAGAAAAAAAGCGGTTTGGAATATAAAAAAAGTTGTAAAACTGAATAAAGATGTTTTAACAAAAGAAGAAAGAGATTTTGTGATAAATTTAGACAAAAGAGTAAGGAAAAGACAAAATTCTTTTACAAAAGAAGATAAAGAGAGGACAATTAAAATTTTAAATAAATTAAATCACAAAATTATTTTTAAGGAATTGTCTTCACTTAAAAGAATTTGATTAAGTTTGGGATAGTTTTTGAGAGTTTATCTTTTGGAAAATGGGAATTTATCTACACTTTAGAAAAACAGATTAAATTTTAGCTCTTACCGAATGTTTAGCCCCGCAAGCTAAGCAATGGACAAACATAAATCTATCTTGTTTAATTAATTCTGTGTCCGGCAAGCCACATTCCCTGCATAAAACAAATTCTTTAACATAAGATTGGATTTTCTCATTAATTTTAGAAAGATTAATTTTTCTTTGCAAAATTACTCTATTTCCCTCAATTTTTCCCGATGTTGCTAATTCTTTTACTAAAAATTTAAGTAAATGATTAATATCTCTCCTTATATAAGAAGCTATTTGATTTAAATTTGTAAGAATTGTCTTATTCCCTTCTACATGTGCCTCTATTTTTGGTATTTCAAACCTTTTAGTAGCTTCAATAGGTTTTATTTTTTTGTACGCTTCTTCTAAAAGTTTATGATAGTCCATAAAAGTAAAACGAAGAGAGGTTTTTAAAATTTTTTATATATTGAATAAATGGAGACGTTCCCTCTTCTACTTAAAGAAATTGTAACAGACAAACAAAATTATGAAAAGATTTTGAATTTAAGAAATAGAATAGATGAGTATTCAGTAAAACAGAAATTCAGTGAAGCTAAAGTTAACTGTGAGGACCTTATTAGCAAATTTAAAAGTTTCTCTGACAATGAAAAAAATTTAGGTCTCTTCTTTTAAAGAATATAAATCAAATTATTTATTCTATTCGGGAAAGGTATCTCGAAACTTCTGAAATAAGGTTAGGAACATATATTAATGCAAAAGTCGAAGTTGCGCCATTACTCAGAAAAACTGCGAAAGGAATTCGAAAAGGAAACCCCAGATTTTTTGTTTATGATAAAAATAACCAACTCCATGAATGTTATATTAAAGAGATGCCTAATTTAAAAGTTGGAGATGAAGTAAAATTATGGATTACTAATACGAAATTTAATAAGAGAGTAATATATCTAGAACCTAGAGTTGAAAGGGGGCGATATTTTGATTGTTAAAATTACAGGAATGAGCAAGAGAGGGGAACTTTTTTTTAGATTTTTAAGTTACAACAGTTTTGTTAAAAAAATGATGGAATTGGATTAAGAGATTTAAAAATTGAAAATCATTATAAAGTTACAGTTCCATATTCGAGACTTTCAGTAAAGATTAATAAAGGTAAGGGTATAATCTATAGGGTAGGAATCTTGTTCGCTCACGCTTTAGAAGAAGTTCCTCCAGAAGTTTATGAAAGAGATAAAAATAAGATTTAACCTAAATACCTAACTCTTCCCGGTCTTGGCTCATAAATGATGCCTTCTTCTAACAGCTTTTTAATTTCCTGACTTATTAAATTGGGAGAAGCCTTTATCTCCATAACCAATCTTTCAATATCGATTCCTTCATTCTCTTCTTCTTTTTTAATCATATCAATTATTTGATCCCTTATAGCTTTCACTTCTTCTGTTTTTATTTCTTGAGGCATAGATTTTTCAATCTCGAGTTTTCTAACTAAAAGATAGCGAGGATCAATTGTTTTTATTATTTCTGGAAGAATATAGATTTCATTATTAAAATAGCGCAATAATCCAATTATCATGATTGTTTGTCCTTGGTTTATTTCTTCAAATAATTTAGTATCTTCGCCAAAAGTTTTGGCGTTTATTTGGCCAGAAGCGTCGTCTAGAGTTAAGGTTGCGAATTTTTTATCGCCTTCTGAAACGAATTTGTCAACTACATTAGCAATTATATTTACTCTAATAATTTTTCTCTCTCCTAATTCAAGAAACTGAAATTTTTCCCTCCCTTCTTCTGTTATTATTTGTGGTTTACCTCCTAAAATTTCGCCTATTCTTACTTTATATGCTATTTCCCTTTTTCTTATTTCAGCCATTTTTATTTTCTTTTGATTTTTCTATTTTACAAATTAATTTTATTGCTTCTAAGGAATTTTTCCAAACATTTTCTAAAAATTTACCTCTGTTTTGCAATAATTCCTGTTCTGAAAACCATTTTAATTTTTCATTATCGTCTGTTGTTTCCCTATTATGCCATTTTTTGCATTTTCCAATAAATACAACATTTATATGGTAATTATGATGAGGAACTTTTTCTATTTGTATTCTATGTGGTCTGAGAACTTTTAAATTTTTATTATTTTCATAGTATGGAGGATTTAGGAATTCAAAATCAAATCCTGTTTCTTCTGCTATTTCTCTACTGATTGCTTGCTCTGGTGTTTCTCCAGGATGTAGATGACCTCCAACTGGTATCCACGTATTGAGATTTTTGTTAAAAGTTAAGAGAACCTTTCCGTCATCTCTAACTAGATACATTGTCGATACCCAACACTTATCTTTCCAATTCAATTCTTTTTCTTCCATTTTTTAACTATACTCTTTGAACATATCCTTTCCTAGGCTCGAAAATATCGCCTGTTTGTTTTAATTTTTGTATGCTATCATCAACATCTTCCCGGGACATTTTCTCTTCTAACTCCTTGTAAATTTCTTCTAAGGGAATGAGTTTCCCTATTCTATTCTCAAGACGCGAAAGGGCTTCTCTAACTAAAATAATTCTCCCTCTTTGACTCGTACTCACGCCCGTCGCAATTCTATCTATATCAAAAGTTTTTGTTTCTTGATCAAAACCAACTTGCATTAAATAATATTTCATTATCTCGATAGCGAGTTTTGCATCTTCTTTTGTGACTTTTTTGCGAAGTCTTGCTTTTGCAGCAGCTTCACTTAACCTTATCATTGCCTCTAATTGTCTGGCAGAAATTGGGATGGGTTTGACGACTCCTTCTGCAGAAACAGGAGCATTTCTTAATTCGATATAGAATTTCTTAATTTCGTCTATTGCTGCATCAGTTAGAATAGGGGCATATTTTTGTTTTGCATATGCTATATATTTCCTGAAAAGTTCTTTGCTTATTGCTTGTTTTTTTCCTTCTCTTTTATGCTCTAACAAGACGTGAGTTGCTATAGCCTCGTCTCTTCCTCGATCTGGTAAATCACGAAGAGTAAAGATAACGTCGAATCTATTAAGAAGGGTTGGAGGCATATCTATTTGCTGGGCTATAACTTGAAATGGTTCGAATCTTCCTAACTTGGGGTTGGCTGCTGCTAAGACAGAAGTTTCGGCTCTTAATGTCGCTTGAACATTAGCTTTGCTTATAGTTACTGTTTGTTGTTCCATTGCTTCGTGCATTGCACTCCTATCCTGTGCTTCCATTTTATCTATCTCGTCTATACAGACAAGACCTTTATTTGAAAGAACCATCGCTCCTGCCTCTAAACTCCACCCTCTTAAAAATTCATCCCTAACTACTGTAGCAGTAATTCCTGCTCCAGTTGCCGCTTTTCCGACAACGTATCTTCCTTTGGGAGCCAAAGAGGACATGAACTTTAATATGATACTTTTAGCAACACCGGGATCTCCGACTAGTAGAATATGTATATCTCCTCTCGATTCTGTTCCATCTGCTCTTCTTTTTTTAACACCTCCAAATAATTGCAAAACAAGAGCTGTTTTAACCTCTTCGTAACCATAAATACTTGGAGCTATGCTAGATACCATCTTTTGTAAAACATTTTTATCTGCTGCTAATTCTTGAATTTGCCTTTCATCTTCTTCACTTATTTCAAATTCTTCAAATGTTTCTTCCAAAGGAATTGCATTGTTTGCCTCTACAGCCAAATCAAATCTTGTTGAGATAGCACCAGATTGCAACGGAACAGGAACTTCTTTCAGTATTCCAATAATCTTAACTCTACTTCCAGGAGTGGTTCTTTCTTCCATTTTAGGGTCCACCAAATCTTCTTTTAAAAAAACACTAATCCTTCTTGGCTGTTCTCCTCCTGTCAAACTTTCAGGAGATTCTTCTAAAACTATCCTTTGAGCATCCACCATATCTTTTGAAACAAGTCTAAACTGGCCTCTTCTTCCACAACTGCATCTGCTTGGCTCTCTAAATCTTTTTTCTATCTGTAAAACAGAGATTATTGTTCCGCAATTGGGACATTCGAATTTTGCATTAACTACTTGGGGCCTAACATCAGATGATTGTCTTACAATTCCTTCTATCGAGATTAGATGATTGAGATGTTTAGCTCTAATATTCCTTATTTTTACAGACTGCATTTCAGGAAGACTAGAAAGCCTAATTTTCGGGTTAGAAACAAGATCAGATTCTTCCAAAACTACTTCCATAATCTGGAAAACTTCTTCTGGAGATAAAAGAAGCTGTTCTGCTAAGTCGTGTGAAAAAGAAGCTATATCTTCAAAGGCAATATATATAACATTCTTTTTCGCCCTTATGGACTTGCCGATCTCTTTTTTATAAAAATTAAAAAAATTTCTCACTTCGCTAAATAAATCTTCGCTCTTTTTTTTAATTGCATCTTCCATCTTTTGAAAAAGGAGAATCTGTTTATATTAATTTCTATAAGTTAAAATATATTATTTTACACACCTGTATTTTTTTAAATCTTAACAAAAATAAAATTATAATTTATTTTGCTACGAAAAAGTAAAAAATAAAAAAGAAAAAGAAAAATTTACTTAAATCTTTTAATAGCTTCTTTTGTGTTTTTTATAAGCTGTTTCATACTGTCTTCCAATTGTTTTTTGTTTTTTGTTCCTGTACATACAAGCTTCCCATTGGAAAATAACAAAAATGTTGCAGGAGGATCCTGAAGTTTATAAACAAGTCCTGGAAACTGCTCTGGCTCGTATTCTGTATTTTCTAGTTCTAAAGTAAGTAGGTTAAGATTTAAAGAGATATTAATGTTACCTGAAGCAACTATATTCTGAACATTGATTTTTGGTTTTTCTGTAATTCTTACATTTATTTTCTTTAGTTGTTTTATGACTTGCTCAATAACCTGTTTTACTTGCCCAATCGATTTAGTCCCTGTACAAACCAAATTCCCACTTGAAAAAACAAGAACTGCTGATTTTGGTTTTTTTACTCTTAAGATGAGACCTGGAAACTGCTCTGGATTATATTCTGTATTACTTTGAGTCCTCGCTAACTTTGTCAAAGAAATTGTCTTACCAAGAGAGGTAGTAGCAACAATATTTTGAACTTTTAAAGAAGTTTTTCGTGCCATTTTAGTAAAATTTTTAAATGATTAAAATTTATAAAGCTTTCGGTTTTTCTCGTCGATAGAAACATTGGTTTATAAAAGGTTTTAATAATTGAATGTCAAAATTTTTATAAAATAATAAAACTAAGTTTAGAAGAGCGAGAAACAGATTTTATATAGATGAATGGCAAATTAATTAAATGGAATGATGCGAAAATACACGTTTTGACTCATGCATTACATTATGGTTCTAGGATATTCGAAGGTATTGGGGTTTACAAAACAAGTAAAGGAAGGGCTGTTTTTAGGTTAAAAGATCACGTTAAAAGACTGTTCGATTCTGCTGAAAGTTTATTTACAGAAATTCCTTATTCAGAAGAAAAAATTATTAATGTCGTAAAAGAAACTATTAGAGCTAATAAACTTAAAGAAGGATACATTAGACCCATTATTTTTTATGGTTATGGAAAAATGGGGCTTGACCCTACTAGTACAGAAATAAATGTAGCAATAGCTGTTTGGCCTTGGGGGAGCTTATATTGGAAAATCAGCCAAAGTTAAAATTTCTTCGTTTATAAGAATCCACCCCAAAAGTTTAAAAGCAGATAAAAAAATTTGCGGACATTATGTTAATAGCATTTTAGCTAGTTTAGAAGCAAAAAACAAGGTTGTGACGAAGCTTTACTATTGGATTATGAAGGTAAAGTAGCAGAAGGTCCTGGAAAGAAAATATATTCATAGTTAAGGATAGAAAAGTAAAAACTCCTTCATTAAAAAAACAAATCTTGCCAGGAATCACAAGAGATTCTATTATCAAGATAGCAAAAGATTTAGGTTATGAGATTATTGAAAAAGACATTTTATTAGATGAGTTAAAAGAAGCAGATGAATTATTTTTTACAGGAACAGCGGCAGAAATAAATCCAATAACAAAATTGGATAATCAGGAATTTAAAATAGGTGAAATAACAAAAAATTAAGGGAGAAATATTCAAAGATAGTTAGAGGGGGGAAGATAAAGAATATCTTAATTGGTTAGATTATGTTTAAAATTTATTTTTTGACAGAAAAACTATTAAGATTTCTTGCTAAGATTTTTTATACTCTTTTTTGATTTCATTTAAAGTAGTTATGTCAGAAACACTTCTATCAGGTCTCAATCTTGTAATACGCGGAAATCTTAAAGCGAATCCAGAAGAGTATGTTGGGGATTTCTGTATATTCTGATAGACAACTGTAACAACCAATTCTGGCTTAACTTCTACCCTCCTTCCTGTTTCTTTTGCAATAAGAGGTTTAAGTCTTTTAGTTAGTTCTTTAAATGAAAGCCCCTCGGATTCTTTTTCTTTCAAACCTGTAGAGACTTTTCCAATTTCAAGTAATTTTCCTTTATCTTGGCAAGCAACTGTATAAGATGTAAGCCAACCAGCTCTTTTTCCAGTTCCGTATTCTGCTTCAATAATAACTAAATCGAATTCGTTTTCTTCTGGCTTTATTTTAATTCCATATCCGACTCTTGCTCCAGGCTTATAAGGGGCTTCTAAATTTTTCATCATAATTCCTTCCTCTCCTTCCTCAAGGGCTTTTTTATAAAACTTCTCTGCTTCTTTTACATCATCGGTAATTAAAGATTCGGAAGTTTTTATCTTCCATTTTTGATTTTTTATTATTTTTTCAAGTAGTTTGCGCCTCTCTTTGAAGGGGGTTTTAATTAGAGATTTACCATTATAATAGAGTATATCAAAAACATTGACTTCGACAGGCAATTCTTTTTTTAACTTCTCAATATCATATTTTCTTTTAATCCTTTGACTTATATTTTGAAATGAGAGGTAAATTTTTTTTTCAGAATCATAACCTACTGCTTCGCAATCCAATATGAAAGATTTTCCTTTAACATATTTTTTAACATACTCCTTAACTTCTGGAAACTGCTTTGTTACATCATCCAAACGTCTTGTGAATATCTTTATATTCCCTTTTTCATCTTTGTTAATCATCATTCTAAAACCATCATATTTCCAATCTAAAAGGCACGGCTTTCCAACTCTATCAAAGCCATCTTCTATTGTTTTTTCCTTAAGAAAAAGCATAACTTTAACTGGTTTTCCTGGCTCAAGTTCTGTTTTTTCAAGTTGCTTTAAACCTTTACAAGCTTGCTCAAAAACAAGCTTCCAGTCTGTTGCTTTATCATAAGATTCTTGAACTAGATCGATTATTTCTTTTTTCTTTTCTTTGTCTTTTTTATCAAAACATGCTTGAACGATTGCATCCCTCATTGTTCCTGCACCTGTACCAACTCTTAAATCTCCTAACAGAGTTCTAATAATATATTTAGCCTCCTTAGGTTTTGAAGAAGTTAAAAGCTCAGCTATCAACGATATTTTTTTCTCAATAGTTCCTTTTCCTTCTAAAGTTGGAAGTTTTTGCAAATTTTCTAAAACTTTTTCTGTTGTTAATTCTTTAGCAGAAAGAGTAACTTGTTTCTTTTTTCTTACAATTTCCTCTGCCACCAAACCCAGATCGCCTAACTTTTTCCACAAATTTTCAATTTCTGAAGGAGAAAGTCCTGTCGCTCTTGATAATGCTTTAATGGCGAGCTGATTAGAAATTCCCATTTCTCTTTCATCATAGTCTGGAAAAATTTTTCCTTGAAGAAGATAAATAACTTCTTTATTCTTCTCTTTTTTCAACTTTTTCAGAAAATTTGAAAGAATTTCTGTCTTCTTGAGACGAGAGGGATTTTTCTCGAGTTCTTCATAAACTTCGCAGAGTCTTGAATATTGCATTTTATTACCTCTTTTAAAAACTAAAACAAATGTGCTTTTATATTTTATTATTTAATCTTTGTGAGATATGAAAATTAGTAAATTAATAGAGCTTTAATTATATGGGCATCTTCAAACAAAAACACTAAGAATTAATTAACGAATTTACGAACTCTTCTTAAATATACTAATTATTACTTTCCTCCCTCACTTCTTGTAGCTAAAATCACTAGAAGCATTAAACCAATTAATATTCCAAAAGTAACTATTGCTTCCCAACTTTCTTGCCACCACCATCCTCCTCCCCACTCATAAGATGATAAAGAAGAAAGAACAACTATAACTGCAGTTAACATTCCCAATCCGAAAAAAATATAACTCCACCAATTTTTGTCTGAATGAAAAAGTCCTGTTAAAATTAATCCAACTAGAATGGCGGCTATTCCTATTCCCGCATAAGGAAAAATTGTTGAGAAGAATTCTGGGACAAATTCAAATTGAAGAGCAAGTAAACCTACAGCTAAAGCGATAACAACATTTACCCCTTTATTTTCTCCAAAAATTCTTGATTTTGTTAAAATGCCAAAAACCATTGCAAAAATTAATAAGAAAGGTAAAGCATAACGAAAAACACCTATATCTTGCCAGTACCATAAAATTTCATCTATTGACTTTCCCCAAGCATATAAACCCGTAAGCGCACTCATTTTTTCTTATTAATAAAAAAAATGTGATTTAAATAGTTTTTGTTTATTGTAGGATTTC
>JAFCEO010000023.1 GCA_017609085.1 Candidatus Pacearchaeota archaeon
TTTTATATGTTTTTATCTCGGGCATCCCGAAGCCGATTGCGTATAATCGCTGTTATGTGTTTTTTCTGCAAGAAAAACTGCCGAAGCGAAGCGGAGGCACAGTATGACGCAGGCAGGCTCAGTAAATTATATATAATACAATTTCATTCTTATATGCATGAACATACAGAAAGGAAACATCATAAAAATTGGAAAAGAAAAATATGATGTACTAAATGTTACAGAAGAAATGACTGATAAAAAGTTGTCTGAAGTTGGACATTAATCCTACCTCGAAAGGGCCAATAAATTTTATTCCTTTTCTAATTCTTCGATTAATTTATCAATATCTACTTCCTTAATATCAGCAACAAAAAATTCTAAATTATCATAAATTCTGTTTTTTCGAACTTGTCCTAAAAAAAACATCTCCTTACCAAGTATCTCTTCTCTTTTTTTTATAAAAAGATCTGAGTTCTCCAACTCTTCTTTGCTAATTAATTTTTCGATTTGCTCGGAAAACAAAACAGCTCTGATAGTTTCTGTTCCGTCATCTAAAACAAGACTCAATAAAGCTCTTTTTTCTCCAACGACTTTTCCATGCTCCTGGCACTCTCCAATTTCTCCTCCTCCGCCCATTTTTTTACCACAAGCAGGACAAACTGTAAAAAAACGTGGCTCGAACATTTGCACAATAACTGCCCTTATTTGAACATTTTCTCCTTGTCTTAAATCTAAAATTTTTTTCTCTCGAAGTATTTTTTCTGTCTTTACTGTTTCTAAAACCTCGTTTGACAGCTTAATATCAGAGAATCCTGTTAAATGTAATTCCTCATTTCTTACAGAAGCATTAGTTATTTCTACTGTATCATTATTTTTTATTTTTCCTTGCTCTATTAACATAATATGGTTAGTATCCCATAAAACAGTTCTAATATTTCCTGTCTCATCTGCTAAAATAAAACTTCCTATCTTTCCCTGTCTGCCATTTTTATTATATTCCCTAACAGGAAACATCTCTATAATTCTTCCAACGACAGTAACCCTCTTCATACCATTCAATAATTCTGCTATTTTCATTTTTTCTTTATCAAAAGAAATTCCTAGTTCAGAAGCTACAACCTGCGCAGCTCCTTCCTTACTTATTAGTCCAGAAAGTTTTGCTCTTTTTGCTTCAATTCTTCTTTCTATATCTTCTATACTTAAACCAGAACTTCGCGCAATTCTTTCAACAAGCTGAGAATAGTTTTTCAGCATTTTTTCTTTTTAAAATTTAAAAACAGTCTTCTAAAAGAGTTTTTATTTATAAAAATTGTTATAACATAGCAACATTTATAAATTATATCACTAAATTACAATTATGGTAGGAACAATAGCAATCCAATTGAAAGTCATGCCAGAATCCGTAAATACGGATTTAGAAAAAATAAAGGAAAAAATCAAAGAGAAATTGGAAAAAGCAAAAAACATAAAAATAGAGGAAAAAGAAATAGCTTTTGGTTTGAAATCTTTAGAGGTAGTTATTGCTTGGCCTGAAAATGAAGACACAGATGAAGTAGAAAATAAAGTCAGTGAAATAAGAGGAGTTTCCTCAGCTAACATCGAAGACATAAGAAGAGCTTTTGGCTGATTTTCCATCAAACCTAAATAATTAAAAACTACTTTTTTCTTTTTTTATAATGTTAACAGAAAGAGAATTTAAAGACATAAAAGAACAACTTCTAAAACAAATAGAGTCTTTTCCACCAGCACAAAGAGAATCTGCCAAAAAAAAAATCGAAGCGATGAATGCCGAAGAGCTTGAACAATTCTTAATTCAAAATAATCTTATTAAAAAAACTGACAAATGCATTTTTTGTTTGATAGCTGAAGGTTCTATCAGAAGTTATAAAATAAATGAAAATGAAGAGGCTCTCGCTGTTCTTGATATAAACCCCATTTCCGAAGGTCATACTTTAGCCATACCAAAAGAGCATAAAACAATAGAGAATTCTCCAAAAACTTTGCAACTTGCGCATGAAACTTCTGTAATCTTAAAGAAAACATTAAATCCTGACGAAATAAAAATAGAATCCTCAACTGTTCAGGGACACGGCGTTATAAATATTATACCTCTTTACAAAAATAAAAAACTCGAAAGAAAAAAAGCCAGTGAAGCTGGGTTAAGAGATTTGCAAGAAAAAATAACAAAAAAGAAAGAAAAATTAAAGAAGACTGAAAAAGAAAGAAAAATTAAAATTGAAGAGTTACCGAAAGCACCAATTAGAACTCCTTAATAATATCAAAACAATAAAAGCAACCAGAAAAGCGGGAGTAAATGGAATACCTTCTTTTATTAAGATTTTTTTCTTGCTCTTTTTCAAAACTGCTAAATCTTTTTCTGTTAAACCTTCCCAGTGAGGTCTAACTACTTTTTTACCTACTTTAACTTCTTTATAAAGCCAATCTCCTACTGTTAAATCCTTAACTTTTTTTAGTTTAACCAAGCAACTTTCCTCTAGTGCTTTAGCATAAATATAAAGAAAGGGAAAAAGTAATATCACTAAAAAAAACCAAATAAACAGATATTGTTTAATAAATAGGACAAGAATAAAGATTAAAATAGAAAATATAACAAAGATATGAACAAGTTTTTTATTTTTGGAAAATTGTTTTAGAAATTCTTTACTAAATGCTTGTTTATTTTTATAAGATAAAACAATGCTGTAAATTAAACCATAAATACTGCCACAGATCATTAAAAGGAAGATAAAATAAATAAAAATCTCTAAATTTTCATAAAATAATAAAGAAAAAGGCAACACAGCTCCAAGAGCCATTAAAAGTTTAGCGTCGCCACCTGCAAAAACTCTTCCATAATAAAAAATATTGGCTAAAATAAAAAAAATTGCAAATCCTATCAAACCATAAACAAAAAACCTATAATCCAAAGAAAATATAGAAATGAAGGCTCTGTAAGTAAGGGATATTACAATTAAACTAAAGTTGAGCCAATTAGCAACCTCTCTTTTTCTAAAATCCTGTATCACAGCTATAATAATCCAAATTAGAGCAATAACAATTAAAAAATAATTTACTACATTAATCATTTTTATAGTCTTTACTCATTTTCCAGTTTTAGTTCTGCCTTTCCCGCCTTTTTTATAAACTCTATATCTCCTCTTCCTTTTTTTATCTTTTTTTGTTTTTCTTTTTTGAGGAATAGCATATTCCATTTTAAATTATTATTTTTGATTAAACTTATTTCTAAAAATTTACAACTATAAAAAATAAAAAAAGAATTATTTAAAGATTTGGTTATTCAACTATCTTCTAAGTAGAGCTTGATTGTTTTCCAGATTCCTAGTTAAGAGTATTTTAAGAACAGGTTATACTAGCACACTCCAGTTCAACATTTGGCTCTCCTTCCAATTGCTTACAAGTAAGTTTTTTTGGCTTGCTATCTCCAAAGTTAACTGTTCTTTTCCTACTACAATAATCGTATTTAGAATTTGACGCACACGCAACTTGACATGCTTGTACCACTGAATCAACATTACTACCGCCAAAGAAACTCGAGATTCTTCCCCATAGATTACTCCAACCACCTGTAAATCCTACAATCAATACAACTAAGACCACTAAAGCCAACACTATTATAACTATTGTAGTAATAGTTATATTTTGAGCTTTTTTCTCCATTTTATTTTGCCTCTTTTATTTATTAATAAGTTAAAAATTCAGTATTTTTAAATGTTTCTAAGTCTAATTAAGAATAGCCTATTAAAGGTTTTTCAAATTTTTCTTTGTATGTGTAGACAGCAGAAAAAATCACTTTCCCTTTTTTAATGAAATTTTCCTCTAATACAATTTTGAACTCTGCTTTTGCCTCTTTGTCTAAAACTTCAATATTGTTCAACTGGCTTTCTATTTGTGACAGTTCTGGTTCAACAGATTTATACTTCTCCAATTCAGATTTAAAATTATTAATAAATTCCTCTTCATTTTTACTATTTGCAGCTGCATTTTTCATTATTTCATTTAAATAAAAATTAATCTGCTCTTCTTTAATATAGAGTTCATCTAAAAATCTTGTTATATAAATTTCTTCTTGAATTGATTTTTCTCTTTGATAAAAAATAAATAAAGAAAAACTTGTTAAAACCAATGTAGCCAAAACTAAGAAAACTATTGACAGAGTCATGGCTTTTTTAATTTTTATTAACATTTTAATACATTCTCAATATATAATTTAATCTCTGCAGTATGTTCTGATACGATATAAAGTGTTGCAGCTTTATTTAATAAAATTGTTTTCCTGTTATCATATTTTAAATTTCTCAAATCAGTTTCTTTTCTCAAATTTGTAATTTCAATTTCCATATTTTCTACCTCCTGCGCAACTGAAGGAGGCAAGGTTAAACGAATATCTGTATTATAATCTCCTTTTATAGATTTTTTAATTTTTATTAATCTCTCGTCCTCAATATGAAAAAAATAGCATTCATCTTTTTGAATGAATTGTTTTAAAATATCCTCGATTTCTTTTTCAAGTTTTTTCTTAATAATCTTTTTTTCGTTTCCTTTTGCTGAAATCCAATTTTCAATGAGCTCTTTAGTTGTTATCTTCTTTCCATTAAATTCTATAGGCACCTCCATAATAAAAGAAAGAAGTTTCATTGAATGTAAGTCAGTTTTTGCATCATTCTTTTTTGTTACTTCTATTGGGACTTTCTTAGTTGAGATGACTGAAGTTCCTGCAATAAAGAGGATCAGAATAAAAAAGATTATTAAAGTTGCAATTATCCAGGTTAAAGTTGCTCCAATTGCGCCTTTTTTAATTTTTCTTATCATTTTATAATTTTGCTCCTAATTGGTTTGATGCTGTTGTAATTTTAATTGTAAATTTCTGGCTGTTATTTGATTTATTTAAAGCATAAATAATCTTCTCAGAACATCTCGCAAAATGTTCTTCGTCTTTTCCAACCATGCACTGAAATACTAAATCGTCTTCTCCTTTCTTTATCTCTAAAATCTTTCCAGATTTAAAATCAGAAATAGAAATATTGAAATAAAAATCTCCTCCTTTGTAAAACATCTCCTCGTTTAAGTTACATTTTTCAAAAATATTTTTTTTAAAAATATCGTTCAAATAACCATTGTCGACGATACA
>JAFCEO010000007.1 GCA_017609085.1 Candidatus Pacearchaeota archaeon
TAAGCCCGCATGGCACAAGGGTACTGCACCGGCTTGGAGCGAAAAGAAAAACCAAGATTGATAAAAAGCCGGGTCCTTTTTGGACATCCAGGTTCGAGTCCTGGTGCGGGCGTTCCCCATAAATTTTTAAAATATGATCTATTACCACTTCTTCAAAAAAACACGAAATAGAAGGGTTTAAAAAGCCTCAAAAACTGATTTTTTTGACTAAGGGAAAAAACCTTTAGTTAAAAAATGAAAGAAGATGATGAAGAGCCGATAGATAAATTTAATCACTCTACAATCTGTTTTTTAAGCAATTTTCCACCAAAAGAATGCGGTATAGCAACTTTTACGCGGGATTTAATAACCTCTTTAAATAAAAAATTTAATCCAAAACTCAAATCGAAAGTTATAGCTTTAAATGAAGATGAAAGTCTTTATAATTACGGTAATAAAGTAATCTTACAACTTAATAAAGATGATATTGAAGATTATATAGCAATAGCAAAAAAAATAAATAATTCTGATATCAAACTTGTGTGTATACAACATGAATTCGGCATCTTTGGGGGGGAATTAGGAAATTATCTAATTCCTTTCTTAGAGACTATTGAAAAACCTGTTGTTGTTACATTCCATAGTGTTCTTCCAGACCCTGACGAAGAAAGAAAAAAGATAGTTAAAGGAATAGCCTCAAGAGCTTCAGCAATAGTGGTTATGGCAAACGCTGCTGTAGATATCTTAAATAGAGATTACAATATAGAAAGAAGTAAAATACATGTTGTTTACCATGGAATTCCAAATGTTTCTTTTTGTCCAAGCAAAAATTTCAAAAAAAGATTAAAATTAAGCAACAGAATTGTTTTATCTACTTTTGGTTTGTTAAGTAGGGGGAAAGGGATAGAGTATATGATTAAAGCACTTCCTCCTTTAGTTAAAAAATATCCGAATATTCTTTATCTTGTTATTGGAGAAACACATCCTAATGTAAGAAAAGAGGAAGGAGAAAGATATAGAAACAGACTTATAAAACTTGTTGAAAAACTTGGTTTAAAAAATAATGTTAAATTTTATAATAAATATCTAACATTGCAAGAAATAATCTCTTATCTTTTAGCAACCGATGTCTATATTTGTACAAATCTCGATGAAAACCAGATTGTTTCTGGAACTTTATCTTATGCCTTAGGTTGCGGAAAAGCGATAGTTTCCACACCAAGCATTTATGCCAGAGAAATCCTCTCTGAAGGAAAAGGGCTTCTTGTCAAATTCAGAAATCCAAAATCTTTTACAAAAGCTATTGATAGCATCTTATCAAATAAAGAACTAAAAGAAAGTTTAGAGAAAAAAGCATATATTTTCAGCAGAGTAATGATATGGCCGAATGTCGCTGTCCGATATTTAGATGTTTTCAATAGAGTAGTTAAGCTAAGAGAAGAAACTACAAAAAAATATCCATCTATAAAACTCAACCATCTAAAAAATTTAACAGACAACTTTGGGATTATTCAATTCTCAAAACTTTCTTTTCCAGATAAAAGTTCAGGGTATACAGTAGATGATAATGCAAGAGCATTAATAACAGCTGTGTTACATAACTCCCTTTTTAACTCTCCACTTACATTAAAGTTGGCAAAAACTTATCTGAATTTTCTAGAACATGCGCAGGAAGAAAATGGCAATTTTAAAAATAATTTTAAGAATGAAAACGATATACTTAAACCTTGTAGCGAAGATGCTTTTGGAAGAGCAATGTGGGCACTTGGTTATACAGTTTATAAATCTCATAATGAGGAGCTCGTAAAAAAAGCAAAAAGATTATTTGACAAGTCCATTAAAATGATTAATGAACTAAAAAATTTGAGAGCAAAAGCATTCACCATTCTCGGTCTGTATTACTATTATAAAAAATATGAAAATAAAGAATGTATTACAAAAATAAAAAATCTTGCGAACTCTCTTCTTTCTTCTTATAAGAATGAATCTTCAGAAGACTGGCAGTGGTTTGAAAAAGAACTAACTTACTCTAACAGTAAAATTCCAGAAGCCCTTTTTTTGGCCTATGATGTTATCCAGAATAAAGAATATTTGGAAGTTGCAGAAAAAACTCTTCATTTCTTGTCAGATGTCACATTCATTGATGATGAAATAGTGCCAATAGGACAAAACGGTTGGCTCAAAAAAAATGGTAAGAGAGCTTTATTTGACCAGCAACCCGTTGATGTCTCCTCCACAGTCCAAACATATCTCATTGCATATTCATTAACTGGAGATAATCACTACTATGAAAAGGCTGTTCTCGCATTTAATTGGTTTTTGGGAAAAAACTACTTGAAGCAAATGGTTTATAATGAATCGACTGGAGGATGTTATGATGGCTTGTCTAAAGATTTTCTTAATTTAAATCAAGGAGCAGAATCAACCATATCTTATTTAATTGCAAGATTGATGTTAGAAGAGGTTAAAAAAAATAAATCTGTTATTTAATTCTCAATAACTGACTCTCGTATTAAAAAAGGTTTTATAGCATCAAAAAGTTCTCCGATATTCTTTCTTTTCCTCTTGCAAAGCTGTTTTTTGCTGTACCAGTTTATTACATAATTTCTCCAAATTTTATTTTTTAATTTTGAGGCATGTTCCCCAAAAAATACTTTTATTTTATCTTCTTTTTTATTCTCTACAACTAAGTGTGGAATCTCCTTCAAATATTTTTTACCTCCGAGAATATAAGCAAGTAAAGAATGATGGCCGTCAAACAAAATCAGCTCTTTTTTCATTTTAACTAATTTTATATTTGGTAAACCACTACATAAAATATCTTTTCCGTTCTTAATTTCCTTTAGCAAAATTTTTATTTTTTCTTTATCAATTCCTTCCTCATCGTGAAGATTTATAATATTCCTCAATAAAATGTCTTTGATTTTCTTTTCAAATTTTTTAAATTTCTTTTTTGGGAAAATTTCTTTTTTAAAAAAGTCCACTGCATCATATATTGTTTTTTGAGAAGGAACTTCTGAAGCAAATATTTTAACCAGGTCTTTCGAAATAGGAAAAAATACTTTTAATTTCATAAAAAATTTATTGTTAAAGAAGCTATAAAAAGTTTATTCTTTAAAATTTGCAATATAATTTTTTATCAACACTAAAATATTTAAATGGATTTTTCTTTTTTTTGTTGCATGATAAAAAAAGTGGTATGGATAAGCAGTTATTTGCCTCGCTCCTGCGGAATAGCATACTATTCTGTTGATTATATAAATGCTTTAAAAAAGTATGTTAAAAAAAAGGGTGGGAAGATTTCTATTAAAATTATAGCGCACACAGACGCAAAAGAAGCAGATTATCCAATAATTAATTTGAAAAACAAAAAGTGGCATCTTAAGGTTCTACAAATCATAAAAAAAGAAAAACCAGACGTAGTACATATCCAACATGAATATGGATTATACGAAACTTATGAAGATTGCAATAAAAGAGTTCTTGAATTAATAAAATTAGTCAAAGAAGAGAAAATCCCTGTGGTAATGACCTATCACAGCGTCTATAGAAAATTGAGAGGGTGTTATAAAACATTTGTAGCCAAAACTTTAAAGGAATTAGATGCGGGAATCTTTCATGAAGAATATCAAAAAAAAGCGTTAAAGAATAATATAGGATACATTCCAGAGAATGTTTATGTTTTGCCTCACGGTTCAAGAGAGGATATAAAACTTAACAAAAAAGAAGTAAGAAAAGATTTTAATTACGATGATACCTTGGTTGTAGGGTGTGTTGGGTTAGCGAGTGAAAGAAAAGGTTTTATAACTTTAGTAAACCAATGGCCAAAAGTTGTCAAAGAGTTTCCAAACGCCATTCTTACCTTAGAATTAAAACCTCATGCAGCAATAGAAACAAGAAAATATATAGACAAAGTTTTAAAGGCTGTTATGAAAAGTCCCGTAACTAAAAATATTGAATTTATTGTTAAAAATTATAGTGCAATAGAATTTTACAAAAGATTAAAAAGTTTCGATATTCTTGTTTTGCCTTACAGAAGTGAAAGTCAGTCAGGAGTTTTAGCACACGGATTTGCTGTAGGTGTTCCGGCCATAGTTACAGATATAGAAGGGCTAGGAGCAGAAATAAAAAACAGTAAGGCAGGAATAGCTGTTAAAAAAAGAGGAAATTTCTGGAAAGCGATAATCAGATTATTAAAAAATAAAAGTTTAAGAGAAAAATTTTCCAAGAATGCATTAAATTATGTTAGAACGACAAATGGATGGAATGTAATTGCTGAAAAAACAATTAAAATTTATGAAAAAATTCAGAAATAAAAAATACTACAAAAAAGAAAATTATAACCACCTTAATCCTTGAAAATCAAACTTGAAATCGATTACTTTGTCTTTAAATGTTTCTTTAAGTTTTTTCTTATTGCCGTAAAATAAAATACTCCCCCCATTTCCTGCTCCACAAATTTTAGCAGAAATAGCTCCGTTTTTCATTCCTTTTTTTATCAAATTTTGTATTCTTAAGGGAAGAATACTTTTATGCAATTTTTTTCTTTCTTCTGTTTCAGCATTCATTAAATTTGCAAATTCGTCTAAATCTTTCTTTAGTAGAGCGTTTTTCATTTCTATCGCTATTTTTTTAATTATGATTAAATTTTTCGGAGTTTTTCCACTTTTTAGATTTTCAACCATCAATCTATTAGAAGTTACAGAATAATGGGGCTTTCCAGTATAAACTAAAATTAAATGATCTTCTAGTTCTTCAATTAAATTTTTGGGCAATTTTAGCCTATTAACCCTCACCTCATCTTTAATAAATTCAAGAAAATTTATACCTCCATAAGCAGCAGCATATTGGTCTTGTTTTCCACCAATAATTCCGAGAGCTCTTTCCAACCCATAAACTTTTTCGGCTAAAATTTTTCTTTTTCGAGTATTTGAGATTAATGCTAGCCATACTAGATTCATCACTCCAGAAGTTCCAAGTCCACTACTCGTAGGAACGTTCCCATAATATCTTAAACTAACTTTTTTATCGGAAGCTATTAATTCACCAACTATATATCTATCAATAGCAGCATTTAAAACAGCTCCACCCTCTATATGGGTAAAGGGGTAGATATCTGTTGTCCCCCCTGCAAAATCAATTCTTACAGGAGCCATAACTCTCTTGACAATCTTCATTTTCCTCTTTTCTCTTTTATAAATTAAAAAACATTACTTTAAATGTTTTTAGGTTTTTGAAAGAAAAATTTACGAAAAATATAAAAGCCCTACAAATGGAGCTACCCATTACTTCAATCCGAAAATTGCTAAGCCTACTCGAGCTGAAAAATTAATGAAAAATTGGAAGAATAAAAACATCAAAAGGATAGAGCAAGCACGAATTTTATAAAGAATAAGATTTATTCAACAAGCAGAGAAGCTCCTAAAATTCCGGGATGTTTAAATTTAGTCCATCTTATTTTTGGAACATGAGGCAGAATTACATACTTGTTCACTTGTTTTTTCACCATATTTAAAAAGGAGTTTCCTGTTTCTTTAACTCCGCCAGCCAAAATTACAACTTCGGGGTCAAAAATATTAATCAAAGAAGCAATTCCTTGTCCAAGGTAATTTGAAGTTCTCTTTAAAATTTCTTTCGCCTTTTTATCTTTCTTTTTCAATAAATCCTTAATTAACAGAGTTTTGCCAAAATATTTTTTACTTAAAATTCTACTTTCTTTCCATAAACTTTCAAAATCTTTCCCTTTATCAAGAATTATATGGCCTAATTCTCCTCCACACCCCTCTCCAAAATATAACTTATTATTAATAATAACTCCGCCTCCAATCCCTGTTCCAAGTGTTAAGATAATAAAATTCCTTTTTTTACATCCAAGATTAGATTCTGCTAAAGCGACGCAATTAGCATCATTTTCCACCACTACTTTTACTTTAAATTTCCCTTGAAGCTCTTTTTTTAGATTGAAATTCTTTAAAGGCAAGTTTGGAGGATTTTTTATTATTCCGTCTTTTAAAGGTCCGGGAGAAGCCACACCAATTCCCTTGACATCTTTCGACATTAAACTTGCAATTGTACTATAAAGGTGTTCAAGAAGTTCTTTCTTTGTCTTCGGAGTTTCTTTTTTTATATATTTTATAATTCTATGATTCTCAATTAAAGCTGTTCTTAAATAAGTTCCCCCCAAATCAACTGCGATAATCTTTTTATCTGCCATATTTATCCTCCAATCTTACTTCATCTCTCTCAGAAAATTTGCCAAATGAAATTTCTAAAACTTCCACTGTCTTATTGCCAGCAAAAATTCTGTGGGGTTGTTTTTTTCTAATCTTCACAACTTCTCCTTTTTTAACCTTGAATTTTTTCTTATCAAGTTGCACAATTCCCGAAGTTAAAAAATACCATAGCTCACTTCTTTTTTTATGAAACTGAAGGCTCAATTCTTGTTTGGGTTTAAGCGTCAAAATTTTCACAGTGCACTTCTTATTTAAGACAAACTGTTTAAAACTTCCCCACGGCCTTGTCACCTCTTTCATATGTAAAAAAAAGAGAAGTTATTTAAATAGTTTATGTTTCAAAATAATATGAATAGTATGAAAAAGAGGTTCGATATTGGAATTATTGGTGTGGGCAAATTTGGAAAGTTTCTTATAACTTCATACAAAGAACTCCCAGAGATTAAAATATGTGCAATATGTGGGAAAAGTGAAAAAGGTAGAAGATTGGCTAAAGAAAATAAAATTCCTTACTTTTATACAGATTATAAAGAACTGTTAAAGAACAAAAAAGTGAAGATTGTTGTTATAGCAACCCCTCCTTTCTTACATGCAAAAATGGCAATTGCAGCAATTAAAGAGGGAAAACATGTTTTATGCGAAAAACCTCTTGCTATAAATTTGAAAGATGCGCAAAAAGTTAAGGAAGCTCTAAAAAGAAATCACACTCTCTTTACTATAGATTATGTTTTAAGAGAAAATCCTTTAATTAAAAAATTAAAAAAAATTATCGATAGTAAAATCTTAGGAGAGATACAAAACATAAGTTTTGAAAATTTTGCAACTGACAGCCATTTAACTAACAATCACTGGTTCTGGGATAAAAACAAAAGCGGAGGAATTTGGATAGAACATGGAGTGCATTTTTTTGACCTTTTTTCTTATCTTCTTAATCGAGATATAAAGAAAATTGTTTCTTTCTCTACAAAAAGAAGTAAAAATATAGAGGATCAGGTTTCTTGTTTGGTTACATACAGTAATGGAGCTATAGCTTCTTTCTTACATTCGTTTACAAAACCTTCTCAAAATGAAAAAACATTTTATTGTCTTTCTTTCGATAAAGGCTCTGTTACAATAAAAGGATGGATTCCTCTAGAGCTATCAGTAGAAGTTTTCCTTAATGACAAAGAATATAAAAAATTTAAAAAAATATTGAAAAGCAATTTTAGAGTTGAAAATATTAAATTAAGATTAAAGGGCAGAGGAAAAACTTATAATGTTACAAAAAAAGTTAGTTTTAAAGAAAAATTAAAGAAAAAAGAAGAAGTGTATAAAGAATCTGTAAAAAATATCATGCTTAATTTAGTTAAAGCCATACAGAAAAAAGAAAAAATAAAAATAAATTTTGATGAAGCCTATAAAAGTTTAAAAATAGCTTTAGAAGCAGAAAAAAATACAATATATACCTTTACAAAAAATACAAAAGACTATTATAGAAAATCTTAAATAATCTTTTTTCCGAATAATAAAAAAGAGATAGAATGAAAAAAGTAGGATTTTTCTCATTCACGTGTTGCGAAGGATGTATTATAGTTTTTTTAGAACTTCTAAATAAAAAGTATTTTGAATATTTAAAAAAAATGAAAATAGAAAATTTCAGACAGATTAAAACAAGTGAAAAAATAAAAAAATTAGACATAGCTTTTGTAGAAGGCGCCATTTCGACAGAAAGTGAAATTAGAAAATTAAAAGAAATAAGAGAGAAATCTAAATTATTAGTCGCATTAGGTTCTGCAGCTGTCAATGGCTATCCCTCTAATCAAAGAAATAATTTTTCTAAAAATAAAAAACAAGAAATTCAAAAATTGATTAAAAAATTCCATCAACTTAAAAGTGTAGAGCCCTTAAAAAGTTTTGTTAAAGTGGACGATGAAATTCCCGGTTGTCCTGTTGATGAGGCTCTCCTCTCAAAAAAAATTGATTCGTACTTAAAATGAATTTTAAAAAATAAAATGCACAACAATATAGATATCACCTTACGAAATATCTCAAAGATAGAAGGGCACACCCACTTAGACGTTAGAGCAAGAAATGGAAAAGTGCACTATTGTAAATTAAAAGTATCTGAAAACAAACGCTTTTTTACACAAGCTGTCAAAGGTATAAATTACAACTTGGTTCCAACAACTATGTCAAGAATCTGCGGAACTTGTTCTTCTGCTCATGTTCTTTGCTCTATAGAAGCAATAGAAAAAGCTCTACGATTGGAGGTAAGCAAACAAACATTGCAATTAAGAAACTTGCTCAGTTATTCCAGTCACCTCCGTGACCATGCTATGCACCTCTACTTTTTTGTCTTGCCCGACATTTTCAAAAAAGATTCTGTGTTGGATTTTAAGGGGAAAGAAAAAGAATACATTCACGATGGTTTACACATAAAAGAAGCAGGCAATTTTCTTTCAACAATAGTTGGAGGAAGAGCAGTACATCCGCCAAATCCTGTTATTGGAGGATTTACAAAATTCCCAAACTCTGAAGAAATGCAAAAAGCAATACAAAAACTTGAATCTTGCAGAGAAAAAATCTTGAAAATAATTGAAATTTTCTATAACGATAAAACAACTTTCAAAAGAAAAACAAATTACGTTGCTTTAGTTAATGATGATTATAATTTCCTAAAAGGAAAAATTAAAACAGCTTATGGCACAATAATAGAAGAAGAGAGGTATGGAGAACATTTTCAGAGGGTTGTTCTGCCCTATTCAACTGCAACAGCTTTTACATGGGAAAGTAAAGAATATATGGTAGGTTCACTTGCCAGAATTAATTTAAATAAAGAAAGCCTCAACAAAAGAACAAAACGAGATGTAGCTAAATATCTGAAAATTTTTCCAAGTGATTGCATCTTTAATAACAATCTTGCTCAAGCAATAGAAATGTTACATGAAATTGATAATTCCATAAACATTCTTGAAGAATTGAAAGATAATATTAAACCAGAAAGTCCATATAAGCCGAAAATTCAGAAAGGTACAGGCATAGGAGTAATTGAAGCTCCTCGAGGAACTCTCTACTACTATCTTGAGTTAAATAATAAGGGTACAGTAATTTCTGCAAATTTATGCATACCAACACAACAAAATATTATACATTTAGAAAAAGATGTTGCAAAATATGTTGAGCAATTATTAAAAGAAAAAAAAGAAAAAAAAACAATCTCGTTAGAAATAGAAAAAATGATAAGAGCTTATGATCCTTGCATGTCTTGTGCGACCCACTTTCTTAAAATAAACTGGATCTGACTAAAAGCTTTATTCTCATCCATATCTTGTGGAATACAAATTATTTTGACTTTTTTTATTTTCCCAATTTTTTTTAATAACTTTAGGTTATAAGTTAAATCAAAATCATGCAGAGTGTAAATCCTTCCTATTTGTAATTTATCGATATCATCTATAATCTCAACTTTATCTATATTTTCACCCACATCTAAAATTGTCAGGTTTTTTCCTTCTTTTTCTAAACTCTCAGAAGGTTCAATCTCTTTAAACTCTATATTTGGAAAGGTGTCTCTCAATTTTGGAAGTATTCTCAAAGCCAAACTATCTTTTTCTATAAGAGGATTGCCAAAAACTAAAATTTTCATCTTAATACAAAAAATCATATTTTTCTATCTCTGAGTCTCGGCAATAATCTACTATCATACCAACATGAGTTATTATTATGTCGCCTTCTATTATTTTTTCTAAAATCCCTTTTTCTATAGCTACAGAAATTTCTTTTAAACTGAAGATTTTATTTTGAAAATGTTTTGGAAGGTCAAAAAAAGGAAGACGAAGTTCTGTAAAAATGTTTTTGTCTTTAACAGAACAAATCCTATAGGGGATAACTAGATGAAATTGAGAAAAATGAGTTAAATGTTCGGCCAGTAAGTCTTCTCTGCCACTATTAAAAATTGATTTTGATGTTTCAAAATTATGGATTTCGAAAAAATAATCTCTAACCCTTTCCCTCGAATAATTTCCTTTAAAAAAATTTTTAATTTCGTTTTTTTTAAGAAGTTTAAAAAACAATTCCTCGTTTCCAATTGTGCAAGGAAAAGTATAAAAATAAAGCCATTTGTACTCTTTGTCCACCATATAATTGCAAGACATATGTCTTATAAAAATTTATTGAAGTCCAAAATTTAACTCTCCGCATTTTACTTCTGCAAAACACTTGTAACTTTCAGGGTCCGTTATGAATTTCATCCTTCTTTGTTACTTCTTCTTGATTGTTGAACAACTTTAAAATTTCCACCTTCAATTTTAATTGCTTTTCCATTAACTAAAGCGTCTGCTATTTTTTTTCTTGCCGATGTTAACAATCTCGATAATGTTGGTTGCGATATTCTCATCTGTTTTCCAGCTTTGCTCTGTTCAATCCCTTCTAAATCAACCAGTCTTATAGCTTCTAATTCATCAAATGTTAAAATATTTTCAACCAAATGCCTCATCGGAACGCCAGCCGGCTTAAAAAACAATGCATCTGGCTGAAAAAATATTCTTCTACAAATTCTTGGTCTTGGCATTTTTATAAATGTAGATAATTCTATATTTAAATTCTTACTTTTAAAATACAATTTGTTGTTTATATTCGTATCAACAAAACATTTTTAAACCTTTTATTCGTTATTTTTCTAATAAATAAAAGGAGGTAAAATCTATAAAAAATGAACAAAAAAGGATTGAGTCAAGTTGTGACAGTTATATTGATACTCTTACTTGTCTTGGCAGCAGTTGCAATTATATGGAGAGTAGTTGGAGGAGTTGTAAGAAAAGGAGCCGAAACAGCTGGAGAAAAAGCAAGCTGCATTGGAATTACTTTGTCGTTAAAGAATGTAGGGTGTAACATCAGTTTATCCAATGTTACAGGAATAGTATCTAGGGATGCTGATAATGGGGACTTGACAGATGTAAAAATCATTGTTGGAAATAATATTATAACTTCTACAGAAGGAGGATTCAGTGTTCCAGAGCCTTTAGGATCAGTCCAATTCGCAAACCTAATGGACGAAGACAATACAATGAATGAAGGAGACTTAGTTATGGTAAAAGTAGCACCTGTTGTTGGAGAGGGAATAACTTGTGATACTACTGATGAAGTTACAGTTAAGTGTGTAAGTTAATAAAATATTTTTATTTTTATTTTTTTTAGAATTTTTATATTTGAATTCTTATAATTTTTATAAGAGTGGCTGCATTAAAAGATGTTAGATTTAACTAGCTAATTTTAAGCTCAAAAATCTCTTAACATATTTTATACTCAATTTTTCTGAAGCAAAACTTCTCACTCCTAACGGGAAAGCATAACACAAGTTATGTCTATTTCAGAATCTTGGCCAAAAAAATAGAAACCGAAAGATTTATTTTTTTAAGGAATACTATTTTCAATATATGTAACTCTTGCAAATCTATCTGTAAGAATTATATCTTGTCGTCCGTCTTGATTTACATCACCGATAGCTATTCTTGAAACAATAGAAAATCATTATATCCTTCACCAATTATCCTTCTATCTTTAAAGTATCCCCCTTTTCTTTCAGTAGTTTGTTCTGGTTTCGGCTGATTGTTTTGTGTGTTTGATTTATCGCATCCGAATAAACCAAGACTTCTTAATCCAACCAATGCATAAGTCGCAATTTTTAATAATGTGAGGACTCTAAAATATTGTCTGTTTCGTCATTATTGATAAAATGCTCGAGCTCTCAAATTTTCATTCGGAAAAGAAAAACTAACAACTGTTAAATTAATAAACAAAGATTTTTAAACCCATTTCTCACTTAATATTTATGGTTTTTAAAATTAATATTTCAGATAAAGGAAGAACTTTAAAAATAGAAACAGAAAACGAATCTTTAATAGGAAAAAGAATAGGGGAAACTTTAAAAGGAGAAGATATTTCTCCAAACTTAACAGGTTATGTTTTAGAAATTACAGGCACTTCTGATATTGCTGGTTTTCCAGGTAAAAGAGATGTAGAAGGAAGCGGCTTAAAAAGGGTCTTGCTTACAAAAGGATTCGGAATGAAGAAAAAGCCAAGAGGAGAATCAAAAAAAACAAAAAAAGTTGAAAGAGGTTTACGATTAAAGAAAACAGTAAGAGGAAATACTATTTCTCCTGATACAGTTCAAATCAACACAATAGTAAAAAAAGAAGGCTCTACAAAATTTGAAGATTTATTGCCTAAAAAAGAATCTCCTGCCGAAGAAAAGAAAGAAGGCGAAGAGGGAACAGTAGAAGAAAAAAAAGAAGAAGTTAAAGAAAAACCTGTAGAGAAAACTAATTGAGATAGAAGGCAGTTTTTAAATCTAAAAAGAGGAAAAATAAAAATAAGCTTTTCAGCCCGTGAAATGCCTAAATTTTAGCAGAAAGGTTTTTAAAGGAAAATAACTTTTTATTCATGAGCCAGATAGAAATTCTGCTCAATTTTTAAAAATTTTATAAAAGAGTTAGTCAAAACTGTCTAAAGATGGAAAGTCAAGAAAAATCAAAATTTTACAAAGCAGAACAAATCAGAGTTTTAGAGGGTCTTGAGGGGGTTAGAAAAAGACCTGCAATGTATATAGGTAGTACTGGAAAAGACGGTTTACACCATTTAGTTTATGAAGTGGTGGATAATTCTATTGATGAATGTTTGGCAGGATATTGCAATTTAATTAAGATTACCATAAATAAAGATGGAAGTATCTCTGTTAAAGATAACGGAAGAGGAATTCCTGTTGATAAACATCCTATTTATAAAAAATCTGCAATGGAGGTTGCATTAACCAAATTACATGCAGGAGGGAAATTTGAAAAAACAGCTTATCAAATTTCAGGAGGTCTGCATGGTGTCGGAGTAAGTTGTGTCAACGCTCTTTCAAAAAGATTAATTGCCAGAGTTTGGAGAGATGGAAAAATCTATCAACAGGAATACAAAATCGGAAAACCATTATATGATGTGAAAGTTGTTGGGAAATGCAATAATGATGAAACAGGGACCGAGATTATATTTTACCCCGACCCTGAAATCTTCTCTGTAACAGAGTTTGATTTTAATGTTTTAAAAAAAAGATTGCAGGAAATAGCATTCTTAAATCCTACTGTTAAAATAATATTAAAAGATGAGAAACAGGGAAAAAAAGAAATTTTACACTACGCCGGCGGATTGGTTGAATTTGTCAAACATATAAATAAATCTAAACAGGTTTTACATAAACCGATTTATTTCAAAAAGCAATTAGATTCAACAATTGTAGAAGTGGCTATTCAATATACAGAGGGCTATAATGAAAATATTTTTGGTTTTGTTAATACTATAAATACAACAGAAGGAGGCACCCATATTTCTGGTTTCAAAACGGCGTTGACAAGAGCAATAAATGAGTATGCTAAGAAAAAAGGAGTTTTGAAGAATGGAAGTCTAACGGGAGATGATGTCAGAGAAGGTTTAACTGCAATAATAAATCTAAAACTTCCAAATCCTCAATTTGAAGGACAAACTAAAACAAAATTAGGAAATAGCGAAGTTAAAGGATATGTGGATTCTATGGTTTCTACTGCTTTATCTGAGTTTCTTGAAGAAAATCCTACAATTGCTAATAAAATTGTTCAAAAAGCCGTTTCAGCAGCTAAGGCGAGAGATGCAGCTAAAAAAGCTCGTGACCTTGTAAGAAGGAAAAGTGTAACAGGATTTTCTGGATTGCCTGGAAAATTATCAGACTGTTCAAGTAAGAAAGTTGAAAAAACAGAACTTTATATTGTAGAAGGGGACTCTGCAGCAGGAAGTAGTAAAATGGCACGTGACAAAGAGTTTCAAGCTATTTTACCATTAAAGGGAAAAATTTTAAATGTAGAGAAAGCAGCTCCAACTAAAGTTCTCTCAAGTGAGGAAATAGCAAACTTAATTACCGCTTTGGGAACAGGCATTAAAGAAAATTTTGATATTAAAAAATTAAGATATAGCAAAATTATAATCATGACAGATGCTGATGTTGATGGTCAGCATATAAGGACTTTATTATTGACTTTCTTTTTCAGATATGTTCCGGAATTAATCGAAAATGGGAATGTTTATATTGCTGTTTCACCTCTGTACAGAGTAAGAAAAGGAAAAGATTATTATGTTTATTCTGATGATGAACTTAAAAAATTATTGGATAAACTTGGCGGAAAAGCAGATGTTCAAAGGTTTAAAGGGTTAGGAGAAATGAATCCTCAACAATTATGGGATACTACAATGAACCCCAAAACAAGAATCTTAAAAAAGGTTACAATAGAAGACGCTATTCTTGCTGATGAAACATTTTCAATGTTAATGGGGGATGCTGTCGGCCCAAGAAGAAAATTTATAGAAGCAAACGCCAATGTTGCTGAAATAGACATTTAAAATGCCAGAAAAAGAAATAAGTGAAAAATCGGAACTGAAAGAAGAAAATAAGGATAATGAAAATTATGAAGTAGAAAAGATTGAAAAAACAGAATTTAATTTAAAAGATCTTGATGAAAATAGAGTAGTTATTAGTGAGATTTCCAGTGAAATGAAGAGGGCGTATATTAATTATGCAATGTCTGTTATTACGTCTAGAGCATTGCCAAGTGTGGAAGACGGGTTAAAACCGGTTCAAAGGAGAATTCTTTATGCGATGAAATTGATGGGTTTAGAAAAAGGAACAACTAAAAAATCGGCGAGAATTGTTGGAGATGTCATTGGAAAATTCCATCCTCATGGAGACACGGCGATTTATGACGCGATGGTTAGAATGGCTCAAGATTTTTCTTTAAGATATCCTTTAATTCTGGGACAAGGAAATTTTGGGTCAATGGATGGAGATTCTCCTGCTGCTATGAGATATACCGAAGCAAAATTAAATAAAATCTCCATAGAGTTGTTACAAGACATTGATAAAGAAACTGTCAAGTTTATTCCTAATTTTGATAATTCAATAAAAGAACCAATTGTTCTCCCAGGAAAATTGCCTAATCTTTTAATAAACGGGAGTTCTGGAATAGCTGTAGGGTTAACTACAAACATACCACCCCACAATCTCAGTGAAGTTTGTGATGCAATAATTAAGACAATTGACAAACCAAGCATAACAATCCCCGAACTAATGCAAATAATTCAAGGACCTGATTTTCCTACTGGTGGAAAAATAGTAAGTGAAAATTTCTCTGAGTTATATGAGAAAGGAAGGGCAAGTTTTATTGTTAGAGGAAAGGTTATAACAGAAACAAAAAAAGACAAAGTAGCAGTTATAATCACAGAGATTCCTTATCAGGTCAATAAAGCTGATTTAGTTAAACAAATTGCAGAACTCGTTGAAGCTAAAAAATTGCCCGATGTAAAAGATATAAGAGACGAAAGTTCTAAGGGAAAAGTTAGAATTGTTATTGAATTAAAAAAAGGAACTGATGCTAAATTTACAATTAATAGGCTTTACAAATCCACCAAATTACAGAGTAGATTTGATGCTGTTCTAGTAGCCTTAGTTAATGGCGTTCCTCAACAACTTAATCTTAAACAATTAATTGAATGTTATATTAATCACAGAAGAAGAATAATAAGAAAAAGAACAGAATTCGATTTGAAGAAAGCGGAGGCAAGAGAGCACATTGTTAAAGGTTTATTAATATCTTTAAAAAATTTAGAAAAAGTAATTGACATAATTAAAAAGAGTAGGACAACAAACGATGCAAGCGAATCTTTACAGAAGAATTTTAAATTGACAAAAAAACAAGCAGACGCTATTCTAGAAATAACATTAAAACAACTGACCTCATTAGAGCATGAAAAATTAAAAAAAGAAGAAAAAGAATTAGTGAAAAAAATTGAAGAACTGAGAAGAATTTTGTCTTCTGAAAAAGAGATTTTAGCCATAATTAAAAGAGAATTACAAGAATTAAAGAAAAATTACGGAGATGTAAGAAGAAGCCAAATTATAAAATCAGTTAAGGAATTGAAAGAAAAAGATTTAATTCAAAAGCAAAGTGTCATTATTACAATAACAGAAAAAGGATATATAAAAAGAACACCTTTCAGAGTTTACCATGAACAAAGAAGAGGTGGCAAAGGCGTTATCGGAGCGGAGCTGGTAAGCGACGATTTTGTTAAAAAGATAATTACATGCTCAACCCATGATACCTTACTTCTATTTACAAGAAGAGGAAGATTATTTTGGCTCAAGGCATATAAAGTTCCTGAAACAAAAAGATATGGAAGAGGACAAGCGATTGTTAATTTGTTAAATATAAAGGACGATTCTATAACGAATGTAATGGCTATCAAAGAATTCAAAGATTATTTGTTTATTGCCACAAAAAAAGGACAGGTTAAGAAAATTAAATTAGAAATATTCTCCAAACCAAGGAGCTCTGGAATAAGAATAATCAATCTTCCTGTCGACAATTCTGATGAAGTTGTTGGTGTAGAAAGAATTAAAGATGGAGAAGAAATTATGCTGATTACAAAAAAAGGACAGGCAATTAGATTTAACTCAGATGAAATTAGAGTTATGGGAAGAGCTTCATATGGCATAACAGGAATTAAACTTGAAACAGGTGACGAAGTAGTAAGTTTAGAAACCATTAAAGATCCCAAATTAACAATTTTAACAATCACAGAAAAGGGGTATGGAAAAAGAAGCAGAGTAGAGGATTATCGATTAACTGGAAGAGCTGGAAAAGGTGTTAAAAATTTAAAAATCACAGAAAAAACAGGAAATGTCGTGTCCAGCATAGCTGTAGAAGACAAAGATAAGTTCGTTGTAACCACAAAAAAAGGAATTGCAATAAAAACTTCTGTCAAAGATATTAGAATTATGGGAAGAGCAACTTCTGGAGTCAGAATAATAAAACTCAACCCAGGAGATAGAGTTTCTGACATAGCCAAATTAATTGAAGATAAAGATATAGAAGAAGCAACAGAAGATTAATAAACTTAAAATCATCAACTTTTCTAAATTTTTCCAATAATAGGAAAATTTAAATACAGATTTTATTGAAAGTTGATATGGCACGCAAAAAGAAAAGAATAGAAAATAAGGGAAGATGTGTATATGTAACTAGAGAGCTATTGCCCGGAATTTTTGATACTGAAATCAGAGATAGAAAGGAATTTCTAACATACAATTCTAAAATTTTTACAATTACCCACGTACATTTTGATAAAAAGTATTCTGAGCTATCATTTTCTTTAGAGAAAGGAAACGGGTTTAATCTTCCCTATGCTATTATTGGAGAATCTTCTGTTAGACAATTTTTAGCAGATGTTGTTGGCTATACCTTAGATAATCCCTATCCTCAACATTTTTTAAAATTTAAAAATATGGTTGGAAAAAAAGTAGAGGTTTTTTTAGATAGGAAGTATATTGAAGGTGTTTGTCCTATTTTTAAAGCGAGAAAAAGAAAATTTAATCGTCCGAAGAGTAATCCGAATATGGAAGGAAATAGAGCCGAAGATTGGAAATTAGAAGATATTGTCGGAAAAGATATTCTTGAAAAAGACGATAATAACAATTAACCTTGTTACTTAAAATAAATTAAATAATCTCCCCAAAACCTATCAATCTCCAATGTCCATTGATGTTTCTTGCAATTCCGATACTTTCTCCCTTTAGTGGAACGATAGGTATTTTTAAATAAATTTCTGCTTCATTATCTTTTAATTTCGTGATTTGACCAACAGTTATACTTGTATTTACACTTAATAAAACACTTTCATTTAATTTAAGAGGTTCTACACCCATGGACTTTTCTGCTCCTAAAACTTCTTTAAATAAAGAAAACTTAATTTTTATTTTATCTGAGATTTCTGGTAAGTTTCCTTCGAGACTGGCAAGACAGCCAGATAAAGAATCTGCTTTTGTTAATTCTGGAGAAAGTTCTGTTTCTAAAGCTAAACTTCCACCGGGTGTAGCTTCGTTAATCATATAATTACCTCTACGTATCGAGATAATTTTTGTTTTGATAGTTTTGTAAAAAAACTGATTTGCTTTTTTTTCGCTGATTCCAGGTTTGATTTCGATAACAGAGCCTACCTTAAGTTTGCCTTGCTTTAAAATCCCTCCAAGAACACCTCCACGCAACTTCGAAACAGCGGTTCCTGGCTTATTGATATCAAAACTTCTTGCTATTAAAAAAATTGGATTTCCTGTTTTTCTTTCAGGAATTTTCAGATTCATCAAGGCAGATTTAACTTTATCTATGTTGATATTTTGCTGAGCAGAAACAGGAATAATGAGAGCATTTTCAGCTATTGTCCCTTTAATAAAATTTTTAATTTCTTGATAATTTTTTTCAGCTTCTTCTTTTGTTACTAAATCAATTTTGTTCTGAACTATAATTATCTGGTTTATTTTTTTAGTTTGTAATGCAATCAAATGTTCTCTAGTTTGTGGTTTTATCCCCTCATTTGCCGCTATTACAAGTATGGCTGCGTCTATAATTGCAGCTCCTGAAAGCATAGTTGCCATTAACATTTCATGCCCTGGAACATCAATGAAACTTACATATCTCCTTTTTTTCCCGTCTTCAAGAATTGTATCGGCATATCCGAGTTTGATAGTTATTCCTCTTTTCAATTCTTCTGAATGAGTATCTGCAAACTTACCTGTCAATCTATAAAGAAGAGTCGTTTTGCCATGGTCTATATGTCCTACTAAACCAACATTCAACATCTCTATTTCGCTAACGTCAAGTTTTTCTTCTTTATTGTTGGTCATGATTATAAAATAATATGTTTTCTTTTAAAGCTTTCCTTTTTTCTTTAAAGCTCCTTTTAAGAAAAGAATTATTTTATTTAATTTTCCTCTTTTTTATCTGTTTTTTCTTCAATTTTATCGCTTTTCTTCTTCTCTTTTTCTTCCTTTTTCTCCATTTCTTTTTCTTCAGCTTCTTCTTTGATTTCTGCAATCATTTCAGCTCTTGTATGTTTCATCTTTTTAATCCATTTAACTTTCCTGCTTTTTCTTCCAAGCTGAAAATTCTTTCTACACTTACTAGAACAAAAATGTAAAACAGAACCGTCATTTAAGACTAATGTAAGTCCATAAGGAAATTCATACATTTTTTGACAAAAGGAACATTTTGGCATTTTAAATTATAGCTGAAATATTTACTTGATAACCATTCTCCGCTCTTTCACATTTTACATTATAAGTATTAGGATCAAGATAATTTTCAATTCTAGCTGCTTCCTCTTCATTTGAAGCTGTTACTTTAACTACCTCATAAGGATTTTGAGTTCTTACTAAAACAGTATCCAAATTATATAAGAAAGATTCAAAATCTATATTTCCATTAGAATCTCTTGGAATTTCCATTTTAACTAAATGCACCTTTTGTAACTTTACTTTTAATTTTTCTTGCTTCTATAGCGGTTTCACGTAACATTAAAATATCTCTTAATCTTACAGGCCCTTTAACATTTCTTCTCATAACTTTGCCTCTATCTGCTCCTTGTAAAACCCTGCACTTAACTTGAGTAATCTCTCCTCTAAATCCTGTCCTGCCAACTATATCTTCTACAATAGCTGGAACAGCTTCTCCTACTAATATCTTTTCTGTTCCTTTTGTCGAACTACTTTTACCTTCTTTAATTTTTTGCTGTTTTTTTGAGCCCATTTTTAACTAAATATTTTTAATTAACAACAGCGACATTTTTCCTTCTACAAATTTCCTTTTTCAAAGCTTCAAAAAGTTTATCTGGCATTTTAATTCTTTTTCTCTTCGATTTGAGCTTCTCCAGAGTCAATTATTGCAACACTTGCACATCTCACATTCAATCCAGCAGCAACTCCTAATTTCTCTTTACTGTCAACTGTTTCGCATTTTATTCCTTTTTCCTTACATAAAATAGGTAAATGTTGAACAATTTCTTTTGGTTCAACATCGTCTGCAATCACAACCATCTTGGCTGTTCCTCTTTCTACAGCTTTTGTAACTTCGTTTGTTCCTTTTTCAATCTTACCTGTTTTTCTTGCTTTTTCAACTATCTCATATACAGAAACCATTTTGCCTCCCATTTGATCATTGGTTTAATAAGTTAATCACAAAAGAAGGGTTTATAAAGTTTTTCCATTTAGTAGTACCTTCAAAAGTTAATAACATATCAACTAGATTTTTTAGAATTAGTTCTAGTAAATTTTCCAAATAAAGAATATGTCACATCATTTAAGAAATAATCATAAAAAACAAATTTGGAGGGAATAAATTTTTTTTCGATTCCTTTCTTCAAATTTTTAGAAAAAATACTGAAGTTAATAAAAAGGAGTTGAGATAATTTAGGAAAGTTTAAAATGAGAGAATCTGCTAAGAGAAATAACCTCATTATTTTTGATTGTTGAAAAGGGCTTTAACTTCGTCGGGTGAAAGAGCTCTTGAAAAAATCATAAAGTCATCAACTGAACCGTTGAAATAATTACCAGTTGCGTCCTTTCCTATCCAAAAACTAGATGCATAGTTATTGTAATATCCTTCTTCATCCTGATAACTTAAAATTAAAGAACTGTTTTTATATAAAGTAATTTTTACCCTACTCTCATTAACATCCCACACTGCAACGAAAAATGTCCATTTTCCTTCGTTAAATCCTAAATTTTTCACTATTTTAGTTTTCGTAGAACCGCTAGAATTTACCCACCTAATATATAAAGTATCAGTATTTCTAAAAAATATTTGATAGTTATTTGCTTTGCCTCCGGCTGCTCCCAGTAATTTTGAATATCGTTGAGTAAAAATACCTCTCTTAACCCAAAAAGCTACTGTTTTTGTAGGAATTTTGATATCGTCATGAGTTATGTCAATATAACTGCTCACCCCATTAAATTTTGCAACTGTCCCGCGTTCAGAATCTTCAACAAATTCTACTTCATTAATAATTCCTTCATTTCCTCCTACGTTATCTACTGCGTTTCCGTCAAACTTCCACCACCTTATTAATCCTTCAGGAATCTGTTCTGTAGATTCTCCTTCACTTTCTTCAGTTGATTCACTTCCCTCTTCAGATGAGGTCTCTTCTTCAGTTGATTCAGTTTCCTCTTCGGTTGAAGTTTCTTCTTCAGACGAGGCTTCCTCTTTAGTTTCTCCTCCAATCGATTCTTTTTTTATGACTGATTCTGGTGCAGAAACAACTACCCCTATAGAAGAACCGAATATAGGAACAAGCGAAACTTTTTCTATTCCAAAAAGTTGAGGATAATCTTCAACCTTAAATTCACAAATCTCTGTTTTTAATTCTTCAGGAATTCGGCAATTTTCACTATCGTCTTTAACTTCTATAATTTCGCTAGTTCCGTCCTTTTTTTCAAAAATAAATTTTAGTCCGGTTATATTTCCTTCCCCAACATTTCTTTTTACTGTTATTTTTGCTCCTCCATCAACGAATAATTCAACATTTTTAATTTCTAAAGAATTTGATTAAAGGCATAACAATATTCCACACAATTACAATTGTTGTCAGAACAATAAGAATAAGTAAAATTATTACTATTGTATTCGTTTGCCCTCGCGCAGGTTTTTTCATTTTCTCTTTTTTTCATTTATTAAAAGTAAGTGCAAATTATAAATTTTTCCACTTCACTTCGACATCATCTGTCCTTTGCCTTGGTATAATATCTAGTTTCTCTATTTGTTTTCCCTTTATTTTTATACCCTCTCTGAACATAATTTTTCCGAGAAAAGCTATCATTGCTCCATTATCTACCAAAAGAGAATTCTCAGGAACAAAAAATTTCGCACCCCTCTCTTTACACATTATCTTACACATTTCTTGTAATCGGGAATTACAAGCAACACCTCCTCCTAATAGTAATTCTTTTTTGCAAGTATGAGCCATTGCCCTTTCAGCAGCCTCAACCAGCATTGCAAAAACAGTTTCTTGTAAAGAAAAAGCCAAATCCTCAATTTTATATTTTCCACTATCCAACATTTGCTTCAATTTTGTTAAAATTCCAGAAAAAGCGACATCCATTCCTTTGATTGAATAAGGAAGTTCTACATATTTTCCTTTTTTCGCCAATTCTTGAATTTTAGGGCCTCCAGGAAAACCAATACCAGCATATCTAGCGAAAGTATCAATAAAATTCCCTACCCCCAAATCTAAAGTTTCTCCAAAAATCCTATATTTTCCCCCAGCATAAGCAATTATCTGAGTGTTTGCTCCTGAAGCATATAATAAAACAGGATCTCTTGCTCCTGTAAGTTGTCCAATTTCAAGATGAGCTATGCAGTGGTTGACCGGGATAACAGGAACATTAAGCTTTTTAGCAAGCTTTTTTGTAAATTTCAATCCCTCAATTAAACAAGGAGCAAGTCCAGGAGCTTGAGAAAAAGCGATAGCTGTTATATTTTTCTCGCTTATATCTGCTTGTTTTAGAGCTTCTTTTAAAACTTTATCTGCAGATTCTCGATGATGCTCTGCAGCTTGCATGGGAATTATCCCTCCTTTTTCAGTTGTATAAGAATCTTTAACATTTGCCAAAATCTTATCTTTGTCTACGATTCCAATTCCGAACGTGTGGGCAGTAGATTCAATTCCTAAAATCATTTTCCAGTTCTCTAATTTCCTTTTTTATTTTTTTGTAATCCTCGATTGTTCCAATATCATACCAAGTTTCAGTAAACACAAAACCCCCAATATCTTTGCCTTGTTCAATAAATTCTTTAATGACATACCCGATATTTTCTTTATTTTTATCTGATTTAATATATTCTTTTAAATCAGGGAGAGATTTTCTAGGGAAGATAAACGCTCCAGCATTAATTAATGTCGACTTGGGATTTTCTGGCTTTTCTTCAAAACTGATAATTTTATCTTCTTGTATCCCTAAAACACCGAATTTCTTAACTTTTTCTTTATCTTTTAAGTCATGTAAAGCAACACAAATACTCTTATTTTCCTGAAAAAAATCAACAAATCTTTTTAAAGGAAAATTAAAATATAAGTCGCCAAATAAAACTAAAATGTCATCATTACATTCTTTTAAAGCAAGAGCAAAGTCCATAACTCCTCCTAATTTTTCCTCATTTTTCCAAGTTCCATCGTTAAGAATTTCTATCTTATCATTGTCTTCTAATTCTTTCCATTCAACAAATTTCTTATAAAACTTGCTGTTAGTTACAACAAAAATTTTATCAATTTCTCTAATATTCTGTAAATTTTTTATTGTATATGTTAATAAAGGAATTTTGTTCACCAACAATAAAGCTTTAGATTCATTAATAGTTAGAGGATATAAACGAGTGGCATAACCTGCACATAATATTATAGCCTTCATAAAAGAACTTGAGAAATAGAATTTATAAATTTATCAAAAAGAAAAAATAGTAAAAAATAACAAAATAAAATATGCCTTAGCCCCTTACTTCTTTTTCTTCTTTTTTGCTTTCTTTTTGGCAGTTTTCTTCTTTTTCTTGCCACCCCTTGCCATCTTTGCTTCACAAACATTTCCCTTACTGTCAACATAATACAGATAACCAGGTTTTCTTTTCACGACGTTCTTAGCAATGATTTTTCCCATTTTTACCTCCTTTTTGATTATTTATTATATAAACAAATCACTCGTATTTAAATTTTTCTATTTTCGTCGAGAATTCTTGATTCTTTATCCCCATTCATAGGAATTTCTAAAAGTTCTGTAAAAGAGCTGCTTGGCTTAACAAATAAAGAAAATGGTCTTATAATCTTTTTGTCGACGGGTTTTCCATCTTTCAACCAGATTGCCTTAAAAGGTTTACAAAAGAAAGAATGTATTGGTTGTCTTGTGGCATTTTTGAATATAAAAAGCAACGGCTTTGGATTTTTTCTGAACATCAAACCTCTTGCTTTCGAAAAGAAACTGTCGCAAATCTCTGCCTCTATAATTTTATCTGCAACCTTTATTCTTTTACTCTTTTTTTTCATTTTCTTTATAAATTTTATATAGTTTTTTTACATTTTTTTCATTAACGATATTGTGGTGTTTAAATCCTCCTCCGAAAGATTTTGGAATATGCATCAATTCGTGTATTAAAACTTTATCTTGTTCTTCCCTCGTCATTTTGTCAAATCTTTCTGATATAACCTCAATAATGTAAACAGCTTTAATTCCCAAACATTTTTGCCATATTTTGCCTAAAGCATGACATCTTGCAATAGTGTTTCTAGACGCAGAACCAAAACTTCTAACAGCGTAAACTCCTGAAAATTTTATATGATTCATACCAATTTTTTTGGCTATATCGTACAACCTCGACATTATATCCTCTGCTTTTTCATATCTTATCGACATTTTACAAAAGATTATTTCATCTAAAATTTTAATAATACACTCTATTCTATCTCCAAGATTTTGTTTTTATTTTTCGCACCCCTAACAATTTTTATTTTTTTCCTAAAATATTTTTTTAAAAAGTTTAAAAGTTCTATATTTGCTTTATTATCTTCGGGAGAGTTTTTTAAATAAACAAGATAATTATCTTCTTCAATTTTAACAATTTCCTGTTTTCCCGAGCGAGGCTTAACTTTAACTTTTATTCGCATAATTATTTATGATAAGTAATTTATTTAAACTTATCATATTTTATTAAAAAATGAGAATTGAAAGATCAGCTGGTGTAATTATATTTTATATGAAAGATTCTGAACCTCTTTTCTTATTGTTAGAATATCCTACATATTGGGGTTTTGTCAGAGGGCAAATTGAAAAAAACGAAACTGTAAAAGAAACAATAATAAGAGAAGCGAAAGAAGAAGCCAACATTTCCAAATTAAATATTCTGGAGGGATTTAAAGAAACCCAGTCGTGGTTTTATAAGTTAAAGAGAGTTTTAAGAAGAAAATTTGCTGTCTACTTTCTTGCAGAAATAACAGAAGAAGAAGCAAAAAAAGTGAGAGTAAGTTTTGAGCACAAATCTTTCAAATTTTTAAAATTACAAGATGCGTTAAAAATAATGAGGATCAAAAATGAAAAGAGAATGTTAGAAAAAGCAGCTAAATTCATTCAAGAGTATAAAAAGCAAAAAAAATTATTAGTTTAGAAATTTATAATGCGAAAATCAAAATTTTTTATAGGAACATCCGGATGGAATTATGAACATTGGGTAAGAAGATTTTATCCAAAAAATACCTCTCAAAAAAAGTGGCTTGAATTTTATAGTAGATATTTTAATACAGTTGAAATTAATATGACATTCTATAGATGGCCTAAACCTTCTTTCCTTTTATCTTGGTATAAAAGAGTAGACAATTTTAAATTTACATTAAAAGCTCCTCGAACAATAACACATATTCGAAAGTTAAATAATGTCGAAAGACAAGTAAAAGATTTTTATAAATTAGCTTCTTTGCTAAAAGAAAAATTAGGATGTATTTTATGGCAATTGCCTCCAAATTTTAAGCCCTCTTCTACGAACATTGAAAAACTTAAGAATTTTTTAAAAATTCTTGATAAAGAACATAAAAATGTTATTGAATTTAGGCATGAAGACTGGTGGCAAGAAGAAATTTATCAACTGTTAAAAGAATATAAAATCTGTTTTTGTATTATTTCTGGTTTGGAGATGCCTGAAAATGTTATAGTTACAACAAACTTCGCTTATTTCAGATTTCATGGTTTGCATTATTCAAGTTGTTATACAGAAAATGAGATGAAAGATTATGCAGAAAGGATGAAAAAACTAAAAAGTAAAAAAAGAGTTAAAGAAATTTATGCTTATTTCAATAACGATAGTAATGCTTATGCAATAAAAAATGCTAAGCAGCTAAAAAGATTTTTAGCTTAAGATGATATCTAAAGTTAAAGAAAATATTTTCCAGCTTTATTTTAAACAATTTGGTTCTTGCGTTTATGTTCTTAAAATTAAAGCCAAGAATATACTGATAGACACTTCCTCATCAACAAATAAATCAGAGTTGTTAAATGATTTAAAAGAACTTAACATAAAGCCAAAAGATATAAACATAATTCTCATAACACATCGACACTGGGACCATAACGGAAATATAGATTTATTTCCTAATGCTAAAGTCTATGATTTTAAGAATATTGAAAAAAATCCGATTAAAGAAATAAAGATAATTAAAACTCCAGGACATACTGATGATAGTATATGCTTTTTATATGAAAATGTCTTGTTTTCAGGAGACACTCTTTTTCATAAGGGTATCGGAAGAACAGACTTACCTGAAAGTCGACCAGAAAAAATGCAAAAAAGTTTAGAAAAATTAAAAAAATTAGATTATAAAATCCTTTGCCCAGGGCACATTGATTAATATTATCAATTAAACGTCTAATTCTTTCAAAATATCATCAGTAACTTTTTCTATATCTTGTTTTCCATTTATTTTTATTGTATTATAGTATTTTAAAACGGGCTCTGTTTCTTTGTGATAAATTTCTAACCTTTTTTTAACAGCTTTCTCGTTATCATCCTCTCTTTGATATAACCTACCACCACATTTATCACAAATTCCGTCTTGTTTTGGTTTCGGGCTGGTATTAATATTGTAGATTTCTCCACAATTCTCGCAGTTTCTTCTTCCAGAAATTCTTCTGATAGCTTCTTCGTCTGGAATTGATATTTCAAAAACTTTATCAATTTCTACTAATTTGTTTAATTCTTTTGCCTGTCTCAAATTTCTTGGAAAACCATCTAAAAGAAACCCCTTCTTACAGTCAGGTTTGGAAATTCTATCTTTTAGTATTTCAATCATTAATTCATCTGGGATTAATTCGCCTCTGTTTACATATCTATCAACTTTTTGTTTTAATTCTCCTCTAAGATTTCTCAGTAGATCCCCTGTAGAAATATGAGGAATTTTAAGTTTTTTAGAAATAATTTTAGCCTGAGTCCCTTTCCCACTTCCTTGAGGACCTATTAAAACAAGTCTCATCTTTTATACATAGGATTCTTTTCTTGTTTTTATAGCAGATTGTGCAGCAGCTAATCTTGCAATAGGGACTCTAAAAGGACTGCAAGAAACGTAATCTAAACCAATTTTATGGCAAAACTCGATACTGTCTGGATCTCCTCCATGCTCTCCGCAAATCCCTAATTTTAGGTCTTTTCTGACAGATTTTCCTTTTTCAATAGCAATTTTCATTAATTCTCCTATTCCTTCTTTATCTAAACTCTGAAAAGGGTCTTTCTTGTAAATTCCAAGTTCGATGTATTGTTTTAGAAATTTTCCAGAGTCATCTCTTGAAAATCCGCAACCCGTTTGGGTTAAGTCATTAGTTCCAAATGAAAAAAATTCTGCCTGTTTAGCAATTTCATCGGCAGTTAAAGCACCTCTCGGAACCTCAATCATTGTTCCAACCTTATACTCAAAATCGCATCCTTTTTCTTCTTTAACTAATTCAGCTACTTTATCAATTATGTTTTTCTGGTGTTCGAACTCTAAAACGTTCCCGACAAGAGGAATCATTATCTCTGGAACAATTGACTTCCCTCCTTTTATAATTTCGGCTGCAGCTTCAAAAATAGCTCTTGCCTGCATTTCAGTAATTTCTGGATAAGTAATAGCTAACCTACATCCTCTGTGCCCTAACATAGGATTGAATTCGTGTAATTCTTCAATTTTCTGTTTAATCTGATCTTCACTTAAGTTCATCTCTTCTGCAAGCTCTTTAATTTCCTTCTCTTCCTTAGGCAAAAATTCATGTAAAGGAGGATCTAATAATCTGATAGTTACAGGTCTGCCGTCCATAACTTCGAATATTGTTTTAAAATCCCCTTTTTGCATCGGCAGAATTTTTGAAAGAGCTTTTTCCCTTCCTTCTTTAGTATCCGATAAAATCATCTCCCTCATCGCCTTAATTCTTGTTCCTTCGAAAAACATGTGCTCTGTCCTACATAGGCCGATTCCTTCTGCACCAAATTTAACAGCTTGTTCAGCATCTTTAGGTGTATCTGCATTTGTTCTGACTTTTAATCTTCTAATCTCGTCCGCCCACTCCATTAGTTTTGCGAAATTTCCAGACAATTCTGGCTCGATTAAAGGAACCCCTCCTAAAAAAACCTCTCCAGTAGAGCCATCTAAACTTATTATATCACCGTCTCTTATTATCTTACCATTAACCTCAATAACTTTTTCTCTCTCAGAGATATTCAGTTCTGAGCAGCCAACAACACAACATTTACCCATTCCCCTTGCAACAACTGCTGCATGACTTGTCATCCCACCCCTTGCAGTCAAAATTCCTTGTGCGGCATGCATTCCTTCAATATCTTCGGGAGAAGTTTCGACTCTCACCAAGATAACTTTCTCTCCTTTTAAAGCCATATCATAAGCCTCTTCTGCATTAAAAACAACTTTCCCAACAGCTGCCCCTGGACTTGCAGGAAGACCTTTCGCAATAACTTCATGATTTTTCTTTTCTTGAGGGTCTAATTGTCTATGTAACAACTGATTTAAAGATTCTGCTTCTACTTTTAATAACGCTTCTTCTTTACTCAATAATTTTTCTTCAACTAAATCCACAGCAATCTTAACCGCGGCGACAGCCGTTCTTTTTCCGTTTCTTGTTTGTAAAATATACAATTTTCCCTTCTCAATTGTAAATTCAATATCTTGCATGTCCTTATAATGTCTTTCCAGTTTTTCTCTAATCTTAACTAATTGATTATAAACTTCCTCGTTTTGCTCTCTTAAAGTATTAATCGGTTGAGGGGTTCTTATTCCAGCAACAACATCTTCTCCTTGAGCATTCATTAAATATTCACCATAAAGAGCATTTTCTCCTGTACTAGGGTTTCTTGTAAAACAAACTCCTGTTCCAGAATCATCTCCCATATTTCCAAACACCATTGACTGAACATTAACAGCAGTTCCCAATAATCCGTAAATGTTATTCATCCTCCTATAAGCAATTGCTCGAGGATTATTCCAGGAATTGAAAACAGCTTCAATAGCCATATCTAACTGTTCTTTTGCATCTTCTGGAAACAATTTTCCTGTTTTTTCTTTAATCATTTCTTTATACTTCTCAATTACTTTTTTAAGGTCATCTACATCGAGTTCTGTATCCAACTTAACTCCTTTTTCTTTTTTAATAGAATCTAGGATTTCTTCAAAAGAGTTATACTCAATACCCATAACAACATTCCCAAACATTTGAATAAATCGTCTATAAGAATCATAAGCAAATCTAGGATTTCCAGTGTTTTTCTTAAGACCTTCTACTGTTTCGTCATTTAATCCTAAATTTAAAATAGTATCCATCATTCCGGGCATTGAAACAGCTGCCCCCGACCTAACAGAAACAAGCAGAGGATTCTCTTTATCTCCCAATCTCTTACCCATTTCTCTTTCTAATTCAGCCAACTTTTCAGAAATTTGTTTTTTTATCTCTTCGTCTAATTTTTTTCCATTCTTGTAATACAAATCGCACACTTCTGTTGTAATTGTGAAACCAGGGGGAATCGGTAATCCGATAGAGGTCATTTCAGCTAAATTAGCTCCTTTTCCTCCTAAAATCTCTTTCATATCTTTATTTCCCTCTCTAAAACTATATACATATTTTTTAACCATCTTTTTTATCAAGATATTTTGGAATATAATTTCGAAAACTAAGTTTATAAATATTATTGTAATGTTCCATATAATTTTAGAGTAGAAATCTTATTCAAAACCTTTTAAATAAAAATAAATACATCTTCCTAAATCTAAAGTGTATCCTCCTTCCAAAACAGAAAAAGTAGGCTTTTCCAAAGCTTTAATCATCTTTCCGATTTTTTCATAACTTTCAAATTCTAGTTCCAAACTTGATAAAGGATCTTTTTTGTAAGTATCAAAACCAGCAGAAACTGCAATTAAATCTGGATTAAATTTTTTTACAATTCTTAAAGCTTTTTTTAACTTTTCCAAATATGTTTTTTCTTTTGTTCCCGCAGAAAGAGGATAATTAAAGCAGTTTTTTTCGCTCTTTAAACCAGTTCCAGGATAATGAGGAAATTGATGTAAAGAGATATAAACAACTTTTTTATTATTTAGAAAAATATCTTGGGTTCCATTCCCATGATGGACATCTATATCCAGAATTGTGACCTTCTTTACTTTTTCATCTCTTATCGCTTTCGCTACTGCGATGGCGACATTATTAAAATAGCAAAAACCTCCTAAATTATCTTTAGAGGCGTGATGCCCGGGAGGTCTCATTAAAGAAAAACAATGCTCTTTTTTCTTTAAACATTCGTTCATAGCAAGAATAGAAGCTCCTGCCGAAAGAGAAGCATAATAAAAAATATTTTCATAAGCTGGACTGTCAAAATTAAAAAAATTTCCGGATTTAACCTTCTCCACTAACTCTTTAGAATGAACCTCTAACAAGTCTTGTTCGATAACAAATTCTGGTCTTAAAAATTTATATCCCTCTTCTTTTAAAAAATTGTAACTGCTTTTAACTCTTTCTGGACTTTCAGGATGCCCTTTTTGCCCATATCTTAAACACTCGGGCGAGTAAATAATTTTCATTTCCGAGAACTTGTTAAAATCTTTATAACATCGCCGTCCTCTAATAAAGAATCTTTTCCAATTTTTTTCCCTGTCTTAACATCAATAGCAGAAACAAAACTATTTCCAATATCAGTATGAATTGCATACGCTAAATCTAAAGCATTACTTCCTTGAGGCAATAAATAGGCGTCTGGCAAAATCCTACCTTGTTTATCTGTAAAATGATGTTCATTCTCAACAGGAAAAACAACTATGTATTTCAAAAAATTAAAAACAGCTTCATTTAATACTCGTTGGATTCCGGTGGAACCATAAACTTCAAGAACATCTTTTTTAATTATTTCAAGAGCATGTTTTTGTTGCTCATTTAATTCTCCTGAAATCTCGAAGTTTTTGTTTCCAGGAATATAATCAACAAGTTTCTCTTTAGAAGCTTCTCTCAAAGCCAATTCAGATTCGGCACTGCAAGGAATAATTAAAGTTTCGGGAAACTCTTTCTTTAATTTCTCAATATTGTTTCTTGCTTCTTTTCTATCTGCTTTATTGGCTGCTATAATTATCGGCTTGCTTATTTTTCTTATTTCTCTAGCAAATTCTAATATATGAGCATCTTTCCATGCGTCTCCTCTTTCACTCAATTCAAGCTTTTTCATAATATCCTTAATATAATCTTCTTTAATCTTTAAGCCAGAGAGTTGTTCTGCCAAAGCTGTAGATAACTTAGAACTTTTGCTTTTTCTCACTAAAGACTGCCAGTTTCTTTCTAAAATTCCATAAATCCACATATCTATTTCGTTGATTAAAAATTTAACATCCTCTTCAACAGGATAATTTTCTGTAGCATTACCTTGAGCATCGGTTCTTCCACTCGCATCTAAAACATGTATAAGAAGGTCGGCTTCTCTTAAATCATTTAAAAATTCATTTCCTCTTCCTTTACCTTTATGCGCTTCTGGAACTAAACCAGCTACATCAATTAATTTAATAGGAACAAATCTTTCTCCTTTAATACAGAAGCCGTGTTGAGGCTGGCATACTTTTCCTTTTTCACTTAATTCCTTGAACTCTTTTTCTGGACACTTTACCCTAACAAAACCCACACCCTCATTAGCTTTTATAGTAGTAAAAGGATAATTGGCTATCTCTACTTTTGCTAATGTACATGCTTTAAAAAATGTGCTTTTTCCGGCATTAGGTTTCCCGACCAAACCGATTAACATATTTCAGTAGAAGAGAATAAACTTTAAATATCTATCTTTGTTTACAAGCCTATGAGCCTGTAGCTCAGTCTGGTTAGAGCACCAGTCTTATAGGACACTGTTTCATTAGAAACAGAAAAGCTCTACGAAAGCTGGGGGTCCGCGGTTCAAATCCGCGCAGGCTCATTTAAATAAATTTAATATCTAAATAAAGAATTTCTTCTTCCAATAGAGTGGAAAAATTAATTGTTTTTAAAATACTTTCTCTTTCCTATCTATCCTGAAATAGAAAAAGAAATGTCAATAACCCATATAGAAAAAATAGAAGAATCAAAAAATTTTCTTTAATCTTCTTTCTCTTGACCATCTCTCATCTTAAATAAAATCATTACTAACACAAATAAAATTAAAAGGAGAGTAACTTCTAAAAGCAAAAAGAAGCCGCCTGTCTCGAAAAAGTTCTTTTCAATATCTGTTACAGAAGCCGTTATCTTGGAATCTTCTTTTTCTTCCTTAAATTCAGTAACATTAGTCTCAGTTTCGTTAATTTCAGTTTCATTTTCTTCGATTTTTTCAGGTATAACAACAACTAAATCCTTAAAGTCATATTCTCCAAAATCAATCATATCTCCGTCATTATTTTTGTCTATACAAGCATGATATGTTTTATTAGAGGAAGATAGAAAACTTATGTTACATCCTCCGCTTTTTTCATTAAAGATACAATGAGCAATTTCTTCTTTTAAAGAAGAACCACAAGGGTTTAATCTTAAAACAATTGTTTTATTTTCGCAACCGCTTAATCCACTTATTCTTGCAGTAACTAAAGAATTTTTAACAACAGGATTTGGCTCTAATTCAAATGTCAAACTTCCTAAGCAGGTTTTTTCAGGAAGAACGCTCTTTGTTCCTGAAGTTAGAGGCAAACCCGAAAAAGTTATTTCTTTTTCTGAATTTTCTCCAATACCGACAATAGAATCTACAACGAGAGAAAATTCTCCTTCTGGAGTATCCTCTTTCATTGTGTAAACGATTAAAAATTTTTCTTCAATACCTTCAACTAAAACATAATCTAAATTTAAGGTTGTTACCCCGTTATCTTCTAAAAATGCCGGCTGTGAATCTCCAATTAGAAGTTCATCTTCATCTACTTTTCCATTATTATTTTCATCAAGATAAATTTCCAATTTTTCTATTTCAGTATCATTTCCTGAGCCGATAGCTCTAATTGTTAGAGTTTCCAAGACTATATTTTCGTTTTCTGCTAATAAACTTAATTGCAACATTTCGTTAATTAAATTAGGCTCCTCCCTATCGAAAAACCAAGAATGATCTCTAATATCTTTTTCTCCTCTCCTTGCCTTTCCATCTCCTTCAACAGCTATAACTTCGAAACTATCAAAAGGCTCATTAGAATCATACTCTTCATTTTCATTACAATCAATAAACACATCATAGTCGCCAACTTTAGGAGAATCCCAAATTTTCTTACAGGAAAATTGAGTATTGTTAATTTTAGATTTCATTAAAATATTTAAAGGAGAAGAGTCTTTATCTTCAACAATGTAAACCTCTACTTCTGCTCCTTCCTCTTTATTTACACAAAATCTATCAACATTACTTCGAACAGTTACTTCTTCAGTGGTTTTAAATTTATCTTTACAAGATTCGAATATCTCTATTGCACTAATAGAGTTAACCAATAATAAAATCAGAACTGCTATAATTAAGATGAATATCTCTTTTGTTTTTCTCATGCTTCACGCAAGAAAGCCTTGTATTTAAACATTATTACAATTAAAAATATATTCTTAAAACTATAGAAATTTTTGTTACGAAAGGGGTAAAAATATTAAATAGTGTAGAGTAACCCTCAAAAGTTGACGAATTGACGAAACCATTAACTAACTTAAATCTTATGAAATTCTAATATGAAGTTTTTAATTGATATATTCTTTTCCGCATATCTTCAGGATGAAGTTTAATTGTTAACCAGCCATGTCTTCTCAAATAAGATAAGATAACACTTACTAAATTTTAACCTTTCTCTTTTAAAATTTTAGAAACTTCTTCATGTGTAAATTCTTTAGTCTTAAATTTTTCCAGAGTTTTGCATATCTTTGCATTGTCCATTTAGGAAGAGGTTCTACTATCATTGTTTAAAACATTAACCAATAATTTGATAATATAGTAACTAACTTATAAATTTTATTATCTATTAACCACATATTGAAATGTAAAACGTGAAATTTTGAATAAGTTATTACCTTATACTAAGAAGATTGGAAAGAACATTAACAAGTTAAATTTAAATTAACTATAGTTAAATAAAAAAGAGGTTAGAGTATTTCTAATTTTTAATCTCTCTAAAGAAAGATTTGTCAACTACTGTATAAACAATAAACTTTAAAAATAGAAGTCATTTCAATAAAACAAATGCCCCTGTCGTATAGTGGCCAAATTCTTTTTTCAAAACGAAAAGAAGGCTAAGTATTCAGCCTTTTCGAGGCTGAGACCCGGGTTCAAATCCCGGCGGGGGCAT
>JAFCEO010000008.1 GCA_017609085.1 Candidatus Pacearchaeota archaeon
AAGTTAGGCATATTTATACTAAAAAAATATGATATAAAAATCTATTGAACAAACAATTTTAACATACAGATTAATAAATTTTCTCAACTAACAAACAAAACGCCCGCACCAGGATTCGAACCTGGGAGCCCCGAAGGGCGCGGATTAGCAATCCGCTGCAATACCACTATGCGATGCGGGCATAAAAATAAAAGAAAAATTAGACTTTTAAAACTTTTTACTTCAATCCTCTCTTAATAATTTTTCAGCCCTCTTAATCATTTCTTTTTTTAAACCAATAAAAATCCCTCCTTCTTTTCCTTGAACATAAGTAGCTTCTCCAGGCTTTATTATGTCATTAAGATTAGGCAACTCTATATCTATATGTGTAATTCTTGCATTTGATTTTCCTTTTTCATGAATATACACATCAGCTTTGCCTATTTTTTTCTTTCCGTAACCTGGACCTGACATTTTATCTTTTTCATTTTATTTTTTATGAATTTAACCGGCTTCGCTTTTGCAACATCATACCAATATGTCAAACCAGAGATTATTCCAACACTCCCTGTTAAGATTATTAAATAGATTGCAAAAGATAGTTTTAACATAATTCCTGTAATTGCCGATGCTTGTAAAAATGTCGATACTTTCCCTATAAACCTCACTTTTACAAACTCCTTTCTTTTTACAAGAAGATATAAAAATGCTGGCAGAGCAATAATTTCCCTTGAAAGTATAAATAGAATCCAGATCGGCGACATTGTTGAATTAATTAAAAATTTTTCTTCACTCATAAGATGCTTTATTATCAAAACCGTCGCCGTTCCTCCAAAATAAATCCTATCTGCTACCTGGTCGAGTCTTGCGCCAAAAGATGTTATTTGTTTTAATTTCCTTGCCAAAAAACCATCAAGTATATCAGAAAAAGCAAAAATAACAAAAAGAAAGGTAGTGATTAAAAAATTAAAATCGTTTAGTATTAAATAAGAGATTAAGAATGTAGATAGAATTCTTATTATGCTTAATATATTCGGAATATTCAAAAATTTTTCTTTTTCCATTTTATTTATAAAAGAGGAATTAATAGTAGTATATGAATAATTTGGTCTTGAACTATCTGAATAAATTCAGGTGTTTTAGTTTTCTCTCCAAAAGTCAGAATTTTATTCCAGAATTCTACTATTTTATAACTATCGATTATGAAATGTGTTATAAAGAGATAGATAAGCCATAAAAGATTGATATGTAAAACCAATAAAGAAGGGATAAAGACAATTGAATATTGAATTGAATGATAAAGTCTTGGCTTCCAATTTTTTCTTTTTTTTATTGCCCACTTGCGCAATTGAAAAAACCAGTCGCTAATAAAATGGGTTAAAATTAACACAACAAAAGTTTCTATCACCATTTTGTTTTTAGAATAAGTATAGTAAGCTTTAAAAGTATAACTGTCTCAAGTTTTTTATAGCGGGGTGGAGCAGCCTGGAGTGCTCGCGAGGCCCATAACCTCGAGGTCGCGTGGTTCAAATCCCGCCCCCGCTATATCATTATAATAAGTAAAAAATCTTTATAATTCTGATATGGAAAAACAGGAAAAAGAGCTAATTTTAGGAATAGATGATGCTGGAAGAGGTCCTCTAATTGGTCCAATGGTTTTAGCAGGTTGCCTTATAACAAAAAAACTTGAGGTCGAACTTAAAAAACTTGGAGTTAAAGATTCAAAGCTTTTAACAGCAAGAAAACGAGAATTTCTTGCTGCTCAAATAAAGAAAAAATCATTACGATGGCACATTACATTAACTCATCCCTATGAAATTGATGCGAGAGCTTCTGCTGGCCTTAATTTAAATAAAATTGAGGCTATAAAAGCAGCTGAAATAATAAATAAGTTAACAGAAAAAATTAATGAGCCAGTTAAGGTTATTATAGATTGTCCATCTCCAAATCGCGAAAATTGGAAAAGATATGTTCTAAAACATATTCATGAAAATAAAAAAAAGAATTTAATATTGGAATGTGAACATAAAGCTGATAGGGATTATGTTGCTGTAAGCGCAGCCTCAATTCTTGCTAAATCAGAAAGAGAGAAAGAAATTGCAGAATTAAAAAAGAAAATAGGTAGGGATTTTGGTTCTGGTTATTCTTCAGACCCAATAACAAAAGAATTTTTAAAAAAATATAGTAAAGAGCATAAAAAAGACGGCATTTTTCGAGAAACATGGGCAACATTTCAAAACTATAATAAGGCAAAAGAGCAGAAAAAATTAAATGAATTTTAAAACTTTAGCTGTTTCTTAAGAGATATCTCTTTTCCCACCTTTCTATACCTTCTTCGGAAATTTCTATTGTATTATTTTTAATTTCTTTTTTTCTTACTTTTAAAAAAAATCCAAAAAGAAAACCTGCGATTATGCCAGAAAGATGTGCGATGTATCCGATATTGCTAGGAATAAAAATTCCTAAAACAGAACCTGCTGTCCATAGAATAGCAGCCATAAACATCGGCATTGGAAAACCAAATGCCCAGACCATCATTCCGGGCCGTAATAATGCTAAACATCCCAGAATCCCATATATAGCTCCCGATGCCCCAAGAGAAGAAGAATAAAAGTTGACAGAAACGAGATTAGCAAAAATTCCTGAAAATAAGAAAACAATTAAAAATTTTCTACTTCCAATAAGCCTTTCAAGGATAGATCCGAACAAAGCCAAAGCAAATAAATTATAAAATAAATGAGCGACCCCACCATGTAAAAAAATTGAAGTAAAAAGTCTCCAAAATTCAAAATTATTAATTGTTCTGATATCTAAAATAAACATATCTGTAAATCCTCTAATTAGGGTCTGGAGTATAAAAACTCCTATACAAATCAAACACAACCATAATGCGTAAAACTTAAATCTTGCCATATTCAAAATACAGAAGAACATTTATTAAATTTACTTAATAAAGATATAGAAAGCAGATAGTTTTTTATATCTTTTTATCTTTATTTTCACGTGAAAAAAACAGCTGTTATAATAATATTTGTAATAATTTTGGTAATTCTTTTTACTGCTTACTCTATATTCACAAAAGATGAAAATGAAAATAACATAATAAATAAGAAAAATTTAATAGGTAAAATGAAAATAAAATCAGATTTTGAAAATAATGGCAACATTCCGACCAAGTTTACATGTGACGGAGAAAACATCTCACCACCACTAGAAATTTCTGAAATACCGGCAGAAGCAAAAACTCTCGCAATAATTTCAGATGACCCTGATGCTCCAGCAGGAACATGGGTACATTGGGTTGTTTGGAACATTCCAGTAGAGGGAGACATAAAGACAATAGCAGAAGGCGAAAGTCCTGGAACTGAAGGAAAAACTGACTTTGGAAGTATAGGTTATGGAGGTCCCTGTCCTCCTTCTGGCACACACAGATATTTTTTCAAAGTTTATGCACTGGACACAGAACTAGACTTAACAAAAGGAGCTACAAAAGCAGAGCTTGAAAAAGCAATGGAAGGACATATAATAGATAAAGCTGAACTTATTGGATTATACAGTAGAGAATAAGATTTAAAAATAACACCTATTTTAATAAAAATTAAGTGTAAAGAAACAGTAGGTCTTATAATGGGAAGCACATTAAATTTCAGGAGGTTAATTCATCACTAATCAACTGGATTTTCTTAGCTTGAGCTTTCCTAATAAACTTTTTATACTCTTATCTTTTAATTGTAAATATGGCGGATGTAGTTTAGTGGCAGAACGTGGGTCTGTGGCACCCAAGACGAGGGTTCGATTCCCTCCTTCCGCTTTTTTAAAAAGGAGGCAAGAAAATGAAGGCTGACACAGTCAAAGGATTTAGAGATTATAGCGGGGAAGAAGCTATAAGAAGAGACAAAATCAAGGAAATTATAAAAGAAACTTTTCAGGTCTTTGGTTTCGAACCAGCTGAAACACCGGTAATTGAATATGAAGAATTTGTAAAAGGAGAAAATGAAAATGATGAAGCTGTTTCAGATATCTTCAAACTTCAAGATAAAGGTAAAAGAAAACTTGCATTAAGATATGAATTTACTTTTCAATTAAAAAGACTTGCAAAAAATAAGAAACTTCCTTACAGAAGATATCAAATAGGGGAGGTTTTTAGAGATGAACCCACAACCGGAAACCGGTGGAAGCAATTTATATCCTGTGACGCAGATATTATTGGCTCAACTGTAAAAGATGAAGCGGAAATCTTAAAATTAATTTCAGAAATTTTAAACAAATTAAAAATAAAATTTACAATCAATATTAACAACAGGAAACTTTTAGATGAAATTTTGCAAGAAAATGGAATAGACGAAAAAAAGAGAGAAGTTGTTATTAGAGAGATAGATAAATTAGACAAACTTCCAGAGTCAGAGGTTAAAAATAATTTAAAAAAATATGGGGCTGAAAAAATTCTTGCAATTTTCAAAAAACCAGAATCTTATTTTAAAAAATATAAGGCTTATTCAGAAATCCGGGAATTAAGAAAATATTGTCAAATGTATGGGCTTAAAATTAATTTTCAACCATCTCTCGCAAGAGGTTTATCTTATTATAATGGCACTATTTTTGAGGTAAAATCGAAAATAAAAGAAACTATTTGTGGAGGGGGTAGTTACTTAGTTAATGGAATTCAATCAACAGGATTCGGAATAGGTATAGAAAGATTAGAGATTTTAGCTGAAGTTAAAGATGAAAACAAAAAAATCCTAATTATCTCTTTAAACCAAGATAAAAAAGCCATTCAGCTTGCCGATAAAATAAGGAAACTAAATATTCCCTGTCAGATTTATTATGGCAAGCCAACAAAAGCATTAGAATATGCCAATTCTTACAAAATCCCTTATGCAATCTTTTTGGGCGAGAAAGAGATAAAACAAAAGAAGATTAAATTAAAAAACATGAAATCAGGAAAAGAAAAAATGCTTTTTGAAAAAGAGTTGAAAGCGTATTTAGAAAAAATCTAATCTTTATTTTAATCTTATAATCATTCAGCAATTTTGAGTTTTGGCTCTTCATCTTCTATTTCAATAATTTCTCCACTGCAAAAAATAGAGTATTCTTTTGAAATACCATTCTCTCTTAAAACAAAAAACCTGCCACCTTTTTCCTTTTTATCCATAGCTCTTTCCATAAGCTCATCCAAAAGTTTGTCTCCTTTCCTAAAATCGATAGTTGACGTTTTTCTAATTTTAATATCGTATTTTTTTAAGAGAGATTCTATTGATTCTTTTGAAGCATAAACTATCTCTTTCCCAAGATTTGTTCTTCTGTTTCCGTTCTCTCTTATAATAGAACCATCATCAAAATAATAGCGACTATTTCTTGACTTATAAATTTTCATGGAAAAATAATCAGAATACCATTTATAAAAATTATTGTGAGAAAAAATAATCTTATTTTAAATCGCCTTTCATTATTTCAGATACAGGATCAAAAAAATTTGCCAGAGGATTGTTAAAATCTTCATCAATTTTCTCTGCTTTCTTTCCTTTTTCTTTGTCTAATTCGATTTTATTAACATCATGTTCAGTTTCTCTAAAGGCCTGTTTCTTGTAAACTTCATATAACCAAATCCATATTTCATCAAAATGTTTTTCTTGTTCTAACCAAACTTTTTGTTGATTGTCTAAGTGCAAAAGAGGTAAAAAGGTAGCTAATTTCTCTTCTCTCCCTTCCCCAACTAATTCAGTAAAACTTAATTTATTTTTAGGTTTCTTCTTAAGGTAAATTCTAATTTTAGCATATATCTGTCTTATTCTTTCCCTTATATTTACTCTTGTTTTTGGAATATCGACTTGCGAAAGTTTTTCTGCTCGTTTTTCAGATATTTCTCTCTTAATTCTTCTCTGTTCTGTATTTATGGCTTTGTTTAAAGCGGACATTAATTCCTGTAAAGTAACTTGTCTGAATCTTGGCAAAGGAGTTCGTGGTAATAATTCAGGTAGCTCAGACTCTTCTATTTCTACTTTTTTTAACTCTTTCTTCTCTTCTTTTTTTCCGAATAAAATTTCGTCTAGACTTTTTATATATCTATTAAGAAGAATTTCAGATTTTATTCTTAACAATAAAGAAGCTGCCAACAACACCTTACTTGAAATAAAAAAATTGGTTTCTTCTAATTCTTTAATTTTTTCTAAATATCTCCGAGCGAGTAGACTTATATCTATATCCCAGGGGTCAAGCTGTTCTGTTTGAACTAATTCATAAATAATATTCTGCCAACTTACTTCTTTATTCGTTAGCATATCATAAAGCTGCTCTTGATTTATCTTTTCTACTTTCTCTGTTCTTACCTGGGAGTTTTTAATGTCATTTTTTGCAACCTCTTTTGGAAAAAAATCACCGATTTCCATATACTCTTTACTATAATAAAATTTATAAACCCTTCTTTATTTTAAGAAAGGCAAGGGAAAAAGTGGTCACAAAGTTTTGGTGTCATTTATTAGTTACAACAACCGAAAGATTTAAATACCCTTATTACTTATATTTATTATCACCTCTTTTTCCCCAGAAGAGGCTGATTGGCACCTCTTTTTTAATGCCAAGAGGCCTCTTCAAGGGTTTTAAAATAATTCTTAAATTTGTATCATATGAAAACTTTATTACAGAAGAAGAGTTCAAAAAATCATTATTAAGCTTCTTTTTTGTCTTGGTTTATAAATTCTGTATAATGACACTTCCCACAATATATCCTATTTCCTGTTTTTCCTTTAGCTAAAAATACTCCTGGTCCGCACCTTGGACAGTTTCTTTCTCTTATTATCTTTTCCCCCTCTATTTTATAAAACTTCCATTTTTTAGAAGTAGGCTTATTTTTGTGTGGCTTTTTCCCTTTTCTTACAACTTTTTTTTCCGCCATTTTCAAGATTCTTCTTTATTTTCTTTTTTTTCAAATTGTTCTGTCTGCTGTTTTTCTTCTTTTTTCTCTACGCTTTGCCCTTCTTTTTTTAGTTCTTTCTGTGGTTCTATTTTATCTTTACCTTCTTTGCTTTTATAAATATTGGCACTTATAAGAAAAGTATTTTTTCCAAACCTGCCTTTTATTTTTTTAACAGCAATATTCTCTTCGTTACTTTTAAACTGTTCAGCAACTATTTTTGTAGCTTCTGAAAAAGAAGGGGTTTTTTCAGCTTCTATAATAATCTTAACTTCGCGCCTTCCTAACAAATCATTATTTTTATCTTCTATTATGTTCATTTTAGAAAAATTATTTTGTTTTAATTGCGTAAGTTCCTTTTTCACTTATTTTTAATTTTTGAGCAATTTCTGATTGTTCCGGATTAAGAATTACAATCTTGCCTTTCCACGACTCTACAAATTCTTTAGAGCCACAATTAGGACATTTGTCTCCTTCATAAACTCTTTTGCAATTTTTACATGCTTTTTCTTTCGCCATTTTATACACTCCTCTTTATTTTACTTTTTTTTCTTTCCATCCTCTGACTTTTTTTCAGTAGCTGCGGTTTTCTTTTCTTTCAACTTCTCTTTTCTCTTTTCTTCTTTTATCCATTCTAACTTTCCGAGTCCAGGTTGTCTCATGGTCAACCCGATTTTTGGCTCTTCTCCTTTGTAACTTATAGCAACTATTCTAGCTAAACAAGCGTCTCCTTTTTTCAAAGATTTTTTACTTGACTTTCCTATAAGTGCGTTAGTTTTGCTAAAATTAACATAATCTTCCATTGTTTGACTTATATGTATCATTCCTTGCATAACTCCTAAATTCATAAAAGCTCCAAAATTGGTTATTTCGTTAACAATACCATACACAAGTTCTTGCATCTCTGGCTTCCATACCAAAAGTCTGAATTTGCTTTTGTAATAAGCTGCGCCATCTCCCGGGATTATAATTCCCTCTCCAACTTCCATTACGTCTACAACTCCAATAACTTCTCCTATCTTTTCGTCATGATGTTCAGAGTAAATCTCTTGCAACTGTTTCTCAACAGCTTCCTTGGTAGATAAGCCAAACAACTTTGGCTCTACTCTTATATAGTCCTCAACCTCAGTTAGATAGAACATGTTGAAACTAATAAAAAAAATGTATTTATAAAGGTTATTATTTTGATTTACTACTTATTTAGATCATCTTATTAGCATTAATCTGCCTCTTTTATTAACAAGAATAATTTTCCTTAAGCTGTTCCTGATTTCATTATCTAAAGTACATACGATGTTTTTCTTGTCTTTTTTAGCCAAATTTATAATAGACTCGTCAGTTGTCTTGCCATTTATCTTTGCTTTTCTAATTTTTTTTGCTTTAAGAATTTCCAAAGCCAAGTTAGCTGCCTCTTTATCTTTCCATTTTTCTGCTTTTTCTTTCAGTTTTTCTAACTCATTAATCACTTGTTCTGGAACCACAAGTTCATACTTATCACTTACCAAATCTGAAATTTCACTAACATAATCTATTTTCTGTTTTGCACAATAAACAAGAAAATTGGTGTCGAGTATAATTTTCATCACATGTATTATAAAATATACTTCTTTTTAAATTTGGTGATGCAGCTTAGCAATAGAGAAAATTTAAATAATCAATTCTCTTTTTTAAATTAATGGAAAAAGAGGAAAAGCAACATATTTTACAAATTTTAAAAGAGGCAAAATCCGCTATAAGACAAAATAATAACGTAAAATTAAAAGAATTAAGTAATAAGACAATCCATACTGCTTCTATCGAACAGGATCCAAATTCTATAGCCCTAGCTGTAATCATCTATTCTTTAAGTAAAATAATAGAAAGAAAAAAGTTCTCTTATTATAAAGAATGGCCTGATTTCTACAAAACTTATATTGGGAGCATAGATGAAGCAATTAAAGCTTTACAAGAAGATAAGGAAGAGAAATTTAAAGAAAAAATTAATGAAATAATAAAAAAAATCGGGAAACTTTCTGGGAAGTTTAAAAAATACATTCAAGATGTATTCAGAAAAGCAAAAATTAACAAAGCCTCTCGTTTATATGAACATGGAATAAGCATGGAACAAACAGCTAAACTTCTCGGGATTACTATATGGGAGCTTGCAGAATACGCAGGACAAACAGGGATTAGTGATGTTAACCTTTCTGTTACACTTCCCATAAAACAACGAATAAAATATGCGGAGGAGATGTTTAAATAATAAAAAATCAAAAAAGAAGATGAAAAGAAAAGCTATAATCTTTGATGCTTCCACTTTAATTAACTTTTCAATGAACGGGTTACTTGATGTTCTGTCTAAATTGAGAAAAATTTTTAATGGTAAATTTTTAATAACTAAATCTGTCGAATATGAAATAATAAAAAGACCATTAAAAATAAAAAAATATGAATTAGGAGCCTTAAGAATTCGGGCTATTTTGAGAAAAAAAATTTTGGAGTTACCTTCTTCTTTTGGAATTAAAGATTATGAAGTAGAAAAAAGAACAAAAGAACTTTTGAAATTAGCAAACCATACTTTTATAGTTAAAAATAGATACTTACATTTAATTGATTTAGGAGAAGCGTCTTGTTTGGCCTTGTCTGAAATTTTGACAAGAAAGGGAATTAAAAATGTTATCTCAATAGACGAAAGAACAACAAGAATGTTGTGTGAAAAACCAGAAAACTTACATAAACTTCTTGAAACTAAACTTCATACAAAAATTATAGCAAAAAGAGAAAATTTTTCCGAATTTGCAAAGTTTGAAATAATTAGAAGCTGTGAACTTGCTTATATAGCTTATAAAAATAATCTCGTAGATTTAAAAGACCAAAATTTATTAGATGCTTTACTTTATGCAGTGAAATATAAAGGCTGCTCTGTTTCGAGAAATGAAATCGAGGAAATGAAAAGATTGTAATTATAAAAACCCTAAGATATTTTAAAGAGCTATAAGATATCTTTTTAAACCTAATTTTTTTTATAATCCCGTTGGGGGCATAGGATAATGGCTTAGTCCGAGCGGCTCCAGTAAATAAGTAGAAACCGCTAAGTGGGGGTTCGATTCCCTCTGTCCCCATAACTTTAAAACCCTTATCGCAATCTTTATAAATTGCTTCTTCTTAATTTATTTATGGTTAAAAAGAGGAAAAAAAGAGGCAGTAAAAGACTAACAAAAGCTGAACTTGAAAAACAACTCATAGAAAATTTTGTAAATCTTCAAAAAGTGCTCACCAATTTATCTATAAAATTTGAAGCGCTATCAGACAACATTTCCAAACTTCTTCAACTGTTTGAAATATCTGCAAAAAGTTTCATTGAAAAACAAAGCCCAGAACTCGGAGAGAAAAAGTCTGACAAAGAGTTTTTAGAAAAATTAGACAAATTACTAGACCAAAATAAAATAATCGCGAAAGGATTGACATTAATGGAGGAAAAATTAAGAGAAAGAATTTATGGTTCTCCCTTTAACGTAGAGGAAAAAGAAAGACCAAGATACCCCCAACTCTAACAATATTTTAAAATGTTGAATAAATCAACTCATAATGATAGAGTCCTTTTTTTAAAACTCTTTACCCAAGAGCTCATTCTTAATTCTCGACCAAAAGAAGAAAAAAAAGAAATAAAGAAAAAAATAATCGTTAAAAAAGAGAAACTACCCAAAAAATTAAAAAAAGAAGTTGAAATTAGAAAAGAGCAACCTCCAAAGAAAATCGGTATGCCTTTAAAAATACAGCCAATTAAAAAACAAGAAAAACAACCTATTAGACAATTAACACGTCCTATAGAAGAAGAAAAACTAATGACAATACAAAAACCACGGCCTCTTCTAAAACCCTTAACTATTGAAGAGCCAGAAACCTTGCAAAAATTTACTATGCCAGTTTCTTCTGCTCCTTTAACTAAAGCAGGACTTAATCTCGGAAAACTCAATATTTTTCTAATGGATAAAGCTGTTACTGAAATAGAATGTCCTGGCCCGAATGAATTTATACGTGTTAAAAAAGGCGGCAGAATAAATTTAACAAAAGTAACTTTATCTCAAAAAGAAATTTCCGAAATAATAGAAAGTTTTTCAGAAAAAGCAAGAATACCTCTAATAAAAGGCGTTTTTAAAGCCTCTGTTGAAAATTTAACTATAGTAGCTGTTATTTCTGAGTTCGTTGGAAGCAGATTTATAATTTATAAAGCAAGTCCGTACTCTCTTTTGGAACAGCAAGGTCGGCAAATTCGTCAAGCACAAGTAAGGCAATTAATCCAAAATAAAATTTAAAATATTCCCCTCCAACTTTTTTAATAAGTAACTATTAAGATGCAATTTTAAAAGAAGGGAGGAAGGCCATGCATGTTTTTTTCCTTCCCCTTATCCTCTTTTATTCTTTATTTAGAAAATTACCTTTTTAAATGATTTCTATGTTGCAAAGCATATATCCCAAAAATTTAATTGTTAAGATTATATTCTTAACTTTATTTTAATAAATCTATATTTAAAAAAAGGATTTTATAAAATAAATAATAAAAAACATTTCTTAAAATAAACCTTATACTCACGAATCTTCTTAGCTAAGTTCATTTTAATTTTTAACTCAACGATAAGTTTAAATAATTCTAATAATTAAAAAAATATGGAATACCCAATTGATTATCCAACATATTTTTTATACGGACAACCCTTTCTTATAAATTTAGTAATCTTCATAATAGTGTTATCTGTTGGCTCAATCATTTATAAAAAATCAAAAAACATGAAAAAGTCACTTATCTATTCCACTATTTTAGCAATAACCCTTCTAATTTTATCTTGTATTGTTCTATTAATTCCAGCAGTAATTGGAGAAGAGTCATATCTTTCTTCTCTCAGAACATTCTATTGTTTCATTCCAATGTATATGATATTTCTTGGCGTTCTATATAAGATTAGACAAACTGCTTTAAGATTTATAATAGGGGTTGTTTTACTATTAATCATTTATTCTCTTATTTATTTTTTTTATTAATTTGAAGAGAATATGAAACACATAACAGATGAAAAAGAAATAGAAGAAATTAAGAAATATATGAATCTTGCTGCCGAAGAAGCTAAGAAATCTACATGTAAAAAATCTCAAAGAGGAGCAATAATTGTAAAAGATAATCAAATTATCGGTAGAGGATATAACAAAGTAACACTTGAAAAATTATGTAACCCTTGTATTAGAGAAAATATCCGTGATAACAGTAGAGTGGAACTATGCTCTGCGATTCATGCCGAACAAATGGCCATTATAGATGCTGTTAATAATGGTAAATCTTTGGATGGTTCAAAGATGTATCATATTAAAGTTAAGAATGGAAAAATGAAACCATCTGGAAAGCCATCTTGTACAGTTTGTAGTAGAATGTTGTACGAAGCAGGAATAAAATTTGTTTTATGGCATGAAAATGGTTACGCTATTTACAGTCCAGAGGAGTTGAATGAATTATCTTTCAAGTATTTTTTAGGAAATAGAGTATAGTGGATTTCTTCGTAAAGCAAAAACTTGTCTGAATCCAACTACATTCGAAGAAACTGATAAGAATTAATTTCAATCCTGACTATCGTGCAAGAAAGAGGTTTGCGAGTTGCTTTACAACAAATTAGTTTTTCATTAGTTCATGAACTACTTTTTCAGCTTTTTTTCCTGTAAGTATCATTCGTTCCAACACTTCTGTTTTCCCGCTTCTATATGACCTTACTCCCTTAAAAAATTTAATAAACGGTTCTGCAACCTGAAATGTGTAAAAACGTCTTTCTTTAAGTACATATAATATTCCTACAGTTACTCTTTCCGGCCACATATCTCTTGCCCATTTTATATGCTCTTTCGCTGCTTCAACCATTCTCTGCTCTATCCCAGAAAATCTCAAGATAAATGGTTTTCTCTCTTTTATCGCTTCTAATGCTGAATATGCCATAAATCTGGGCAATACTTCTTCATACATTGCTTTAAAATAGTACTTTAGACAGGATCATCTGAAATTACAATACTTTTATTATAAGGATCCACTATATTAAATGCGAAGCAAATGCTGGCAAGTACTCTATCACCAACATGATTTGAATAATTTCCACCCCTGTACTTTTCTATTTCTTTCTTTATCACGCGTTTGTGCTCGTCATCATTTATCTCATTTTTTATAACAAAATTTTCTGTTACTTCATTAGGCTCCAAACCAGGATATTTTTCAGAAAATTCCCTAATTGCACTAATCTCTGAATTAAAATAATCTATTATTAAATCATAAAACCTTTCAATTTCTTTTTTCACTAACGGATTCATATATTCACAACGTTTCTCAAGACTCTCTTGTCCTCTTAATAGCTCATCTGGTATTTTATCCTTAAATTTCCTTCTTAATCCTCCAGGTAAAGACTCAAATTTGTGTATTGTTGTCAAGTCATATATTATTGTTTCTTCGTCACTCATATTTCTAAATATTCTACGTAGGTTTTGGTCTATTTCAATATTGCTATCTGGAAACAAATGAATTTTCGGACCGGAATATACATATCCTTCATCAGGACAAAATGAAGAGCCATCTTTTCTCTCGAATACTATAAATCCTTTACCTGTAATTCTACAATATCTTCGATTTTATCAAAAATATCTAGTAAATTAGGTTTTTTCTTAAAGAGCCAACATCTAACCAACCATCTGACTCCCACTCTACTACTCGAAATTTTTTGTTCCCATCAGATAATGTTTGGTAAGGGTCTTTTTGGAAATCTTCAATCTGTCTCCTAGTTTTTTCTACGAATCTTTTTCTGCTTTTATTTTTTTGACTAATTCCTCTAAATCTTTACTCTCTTCTCCGAGTTTTCTTAAAAAAACTTTTTTTGTAATTGTACTATATTGCATATCTAATTATGGAATTTTTTCTTTATAAAACCTTCCCTTATTTACTACTTAGAAGTTACTATAATAGATATCTTTGAACTCTGCGCCCTTCACTTTCGTTCCTACTCCCTATCTTACTTAAACCTTCAAGAGCGCTTTGCTCCATATATAGTTCAATCTTTTATAAAGAATTTGTAGAATAGAAATTTAGAAATTGAACAGCACAAGATGGAAAAATAAAATCATAATTAATTAAAATTTGGGTTTTAGAGAGCCTTATGAAAACAGTCAAAGGAACCATAATAAACTCTAACAAAAAACTTCTAAAGATTTGAGTAATGAATTAATGTTCCTTCTGTCTTGACTTTTTTTCTACACAATTTTTCTATCCCTTTAATATCTCTTTTTCTTAATTTATCTGAAAATTCTCCTGAGAAGATAATTTGTTCTAAACCATCTGTATAAACAATTAGATGCTCATTTGGTTTTATCTCCTGTGTTGTTGTTCTGACATAATGCATTGCTGTTTCTTCTCCAGTTAAAACTCCAAACGAGTGAGGCTTCAAAGGATTATTTCGATAATATCTTCTAATAATTTTTCTTGCTTTGGGATTTTTCCAATCCATTCCTTGGAGTCTTTCATCTTGCCAAATATACTTATCATGTTTATCTGGTCCCTGATTTTCTGTTCTAAATTTTAAATTCCCTCTTTCGTCAAAGATAGCAACACCGCAATCTGTTAAAAATCCGAGATAAACTAAATCTCTTTCTACGTGAGCTATAGACAAAACACAGCCAGCATAATCCTTCGTTAGATAATCAACTGTTTGTTCATTTATTCCCAAAGAAAGATTATATCTTCTTATATCCACTAAATTTATTTCTTTAATTGTTTCCCTTATTGCTTTCTCATCTTTATTCGTAAAATCTCTCAAATAAACTGGAGCTTTTCCTGTTGCCAATCTTGAAACAATAGCTGCAGAGCTTGGCCTTTGATACTTCAAAGAAAATTCAATTTTGCCTTTTAACGTACTTATGTCTGGAAGAAATTCAGAAGGGTCTCTTGTAACGCCGTCGGCAACAGCAAAAATTCTGTTTTCAGAGTCTACATTAAATGAATCTTCTACCGGAATTAATGCAATTTTTTTCTTTTTATTGATAGCAATAAATCCTCTTACCATGTGTTTAAACTAATTTCTACCCTTTTAAACTTTATTCTTATAACTACTATTAAGAGACTACTAATATTATACTTTCTAAATCATCTAATGTTTTTTACTGCTATCAAAAAACATTTCCTCTTCAATCTTTCTTAAAATTGTCTCGAGATTTATCCATAATTTCATCAAGCTTACCTGGATTGTGCAAGAGACCTCATTACTCTTACTAATTCTCTACTCCTATTTCCAACTTGATGATACCATCTTGAATTTTCCATTTCTTTTGCAGCTTCCTCATAATTTTCATTAATTAAAGCTTGCCTTAATTTTTTAAATTGACTTAGCCTATTATAACCTAAATTAAATGCCATATTAGTAACTACTAATTTTGCTTCATTTGGTAATTCGTCAAAATTTGGAACATATCTTCTTGCATCAGAAACCGCAGCTTCTATATCTTCTTTAAATAAAATATCAATATAATTATCTTCCAAAGGTTTTTCTCCCCTTATAATTGCATTATAATCTAAACCTAACTTTTCTAATCTTTCTCTTGCATCATTCCTTTCTAGATTAAACCCTACTCCGATGGTTCTATTTCCCCTCGCTTTTTCACCGGGCTTTAAGCTCCTTCCTGTAGCATCGTCATAAACCCAATTTCTTTTACCCTCGTGTCTTTTTATCATTTCATATGTATCAAGAAACCATTTATCATATCCATTACAATCTTCTTTCTTCTGGGACATTCTTTTTTTGATTTGATATTGGTCATTAAGAATTCTTGATAGGCCGGGACGTAAGGTTTTTGTAGAGGGACTTCCAACAACTTTTTCAATTCCTACTCTCTCCAATCTACCCTTTTCATCAACTCTTCCTGTTTCTATTTTAGGATTTCTACATAAACCATAAAATAAAGCTCCAGCTGCAAGAATCGGCAAAAACCCTCTCATGAAATTTTTAAATCCCATTTTAATCACTATTTGTAACTATCAAGCAGTAATTACTATTTATAAATCTTTCTATTGGAATATTTTATTAATTTGACTTAGAATAAAAATAAACTCAACTTATTTTTTATCTATTCTGTTGGCCTTTCAAAAATTTCCTTAATTCTCTAACATTCGCGCCCTTTTCTTTCTTTTAATTTCTTATAATGTTTTCTTCTGCCTCTTTTGTCATGACTATTATCTTCTTTTCTAATCCTGCTACATCTAATATTTTAACGCCAAACCATCTTCCATACATTGCAGTATCCCATCTCCTGAAGAGCCATATCCAAAACATAATCCAAAAGTTTGCCCAAAATTTTATTAATTGCTTCATCATATGGAATATAAGGAAATTCTAAATTATTTTCTCTCTGTTTCTGCAAGCAGGTTTCATATAAGGCAATTAATATTTTCCTCATAAGGCGCGACATATGCGGAAATGACCATACAAAAATTTGAAGATTTTTATTTATATTTTTTATTATTCTAAATTGTATAATAAAATAGCGACGGCTTTTATTCATCCATCAAAAGACGCTCTTATCGATAGATTTATAAGAAAATCCTGTTCCAATTTAGTATGAAAAACGGTTTTTTAAAACATTAAATGAGAAGGGAAAATGAAAATACTTATACTAGGAGATTTTCACGGAAAATTCCCTACTAAATTAAAAAGAATTGCAAAAAGTAAAGACATTGATTCTATTATCTGTCTTGGAGATTATGGAGGAGGTAAAAATTTGATAAAGATAATTTTTAAATATTTTAAACAAAAATGGTGGAAGGTAGTAGGAAAAGAAAAAGCTAAAAAATATATTTTAGAAGATTACAATGCTGGGAAGAAGATATTTAGAGAACTCTCTAAACTTAATAAACCTGTTTATTGCATATTTGGAAACTGGGATTTTAATTCATTATTACACAAAGAAAGATTTGGAAATCTAAAATTAAAAAATTATCACGAAATAATAAAACAAATGAAAAATTTGAAATATTGGAGGAGAGGTCTAAGAGAATTTAATGGATTGAGAATTATAATCTTCGACAAAATGGTAACTGCGGGAGATTATCTTAAGAAAGGAGTTTTAAGTGATAAAGAGAGAAAAAAGATGATAAGAAAAAATAAAAAAGAAATAAAAAGCCTTATGCAATATGGAAGAAGAGATATTGACTTATTTTTATCTCACTATCCTCCTTATGGTTTTTTTGATATTGTTAAATTCAAGGGAAAAAATCCGATGAATGGAAAACATGTCGGATTCAGAGGATTCACAGATTTTATTAAAAAATATCACCCAAAACTATTTATTTGTGGGCATATGCACGAGTATCAAGGAATTAAAAATTTAGGAAATTCTACAATTGTTGCTACAGGAGCAGCGCAGAGTGGCCGTGCTGTAATCCTAGATGTTAGTAAAGATAAAAAAATAAGAATAAACCTGATAAAATAATCACTGTACGTCTTTTATCTAATCGAAAGAATCCAATTAATATTTACCTAAGGTATCAAAAAAGAATGGGTTTATTCAAGTCTACCAATCTAATTCAGATGCAACAAATACTTTAAATTATTTTAACTATAATTTTTCTTTCTCGCGGACCGTCAAATTCAGCCAAAGCAATACCTTGCCATCTTCCTAATTGCAGTTTCCCATTATCTAATGGAATAACTTGTCCTGGACCAATAATGCTTGCTTTAATATGGGCATCTGCATTATCGTCTATAGCATCATGTTTCCAAATTCCCTGGGGAATTTGTTTTTTTAAATAATTAATTATGTCCTCACATACAGCTCTATCATAATTTTCATTAATAATTATAGCGCAAGTAGCATGACCTGTATAAACTAAAACAGCATTTCCACTTTTACCCTCAATAGCTTTTTCGACCTCTCTAGTTATATCAACAAGCTCTTCTCTCTTGCTAGTTGAAATTGTAAATTCCATAAATTAAATAAAGAAAGAAGATTTAAATAATTAATTACTTTTTCTTTTTTATGGAAACGAAGATAACAAAATCTAAAATTGCAAAATACAAAAAATTAACAAAGAAAGCTTTTGAGATAGTTAAAAAATCTGTAGCAAAAGGTAAAGAAAAAAAAGCTAAAGAAATTATTGAGATGGTTGAATGTTATCTATCAGATGCTGAACATTTTGAAAAACAGGGGCATTTAGTTAACGCTTATGGTTGCTTAAATTATGCTCATGGTTGGTTAGATTGTGGAGCAAGATTGAAAATCTTTAATGTTAAAGATAACAAACTTTTTACTGTCTAGTGGCTTTTTCAGCTTTATGTTTCTCTACCGTTAGAATAAATGGCTGGATATTATATTCGAAAAGCCATTTTAAAAATTTATCAGATAAATGTTTCTTTTTTCCTAAGGGAATTTTTTTAATTTCAGTTGTTACGCAGATAGCTGGAACCTGATTGCCGTCATAGTTTATAGTTCGTTTTCCTATAAAAATTCTTTTGAAAACTTCCTTATACTTATTAAGATTTCCTTTTTTTCTAATAATTTTGTCGCTTATTAATTCGCGTTCTAAAGTTTGATAAAGATTATTTAAAGGATTTTCTATATAGAAATCAAAGAATCTCTTTTCATTTTCTGAACGAAATACTCCAACATATTCTTCCAATTCTCCACTCGTCTTTTTGCCATACCTGATATAGAGTACAGCTCCTTTTTGATGAATATTTTTCTCAGGAAAATTAATTCTGATTAAAAAATCTTTTACCCTTCTCGCGAGTTCTGAATCTTGATATTCTCTTTCACGCATATCATTAATAGAATTTCTCGTTTAAAAATCATTTTGATAATCTAAAATATATATTGAAAAAGACTCTTCTAAAAAATATTCAAATCTGCATTAAAAAGATTTAAATAAATTGAATAACTTTAAAGAGCATGCAAAAAAAAGTGGTGGTTATTAGTTTAGGGGGTAGTTTAATAATTCCAGATGAAATAAATTATAAATTTTTAAAAAAATTCAAACAAGTTATAAAGAAGAATCTTAACAAGTATAAATTTGTCGTAGTTTGTGGAGGAGGCTCGACAGCAAGAGATTATATTAAAGGTCTTAAAAATGAAAAAATTGAAAAAAAACAATATCTTCAAAGTTTACTCGGAATAGCCGCAACAAGATTAAATGCGCGTTTTATGACATATCTTTTTGGCAGAGAAGCTAATGAAGGCATACCCCATAACATGAAAGATGTAAAAAACCTCCTTAAAAAAAATGAAGTTGTGTTCTGCGGAGCATTACGATATGCAAAACACGAAACTTCTGATGGGACAGCCGCAAAGCTTGCAAGATTTTTTAAATCAGATTTTATAAATTTAACAAATGTAAAGGGATTGTTTGATAAAAATCCAAAAAAACACAAAAACGCAAAATTTATTCCGCAGATTTCTCATAATGAGTTTTTAAAAATAGCAAAAAAAATTAAATTCGAACCAGGACAACATTTCGTTTTAGACCAAAAAGCAGCTGAAATCATAAAAAAATACAATATAACCACATATATTCTTGGACCAGACTTAAAAAATCTCCAAAAAGTTTTAAATGATCATTCTTTTGTAGGAACAAAAATAATCAATTAACTTAAGGTCTATTCAAAATAATAGCTTTTTTTCCACCACATCTAAATCTTCCTCGTTTCCTGAAATAAAAATTTTCATCAACATTCAACCCATTATCTGACTTAAAACTGAATCTCTTTCCTTTTAAATTAATCTCTCCGTTAAGGGCTCTTCTTACATCCTTATCGCTTATTCTTACAAGGTCATTCAAAATTCTTCTTAAATTTTTTCTGTGGGAATATGTTTCTCCATAATTCTCTCCTGTTTCAGTAAAACTATTCTCAAAATCTAAAATATATTCGGTATCAAAACTGTCTTCAGAAAACCTATTAACAATTATTGGAACGTTCAACTCGCGAAAATTGATTGGATAAGGAATCAAATTATGAAAAAAGGTTACAGGTCTTATGTTTAAAATGGGTGTTTTATCTTCATATTTTAGTGTTAACCTAAAGTAATACCTTCTCTCCATTTTAATGCAGAGTGCTAAGATTTTTAAGATTTAAAAATATTTCTATATTATGGAGATTATAAATACTGACAACATAAATAAAGCGAGAAAACAGATTCAAAAACTAAAAAAAGAAAATAAATCTGTTATAGTTCGAGCTCAATCTCCTGAATTTAATAGAAAGATTCTTGAGAATAAGGATGTTGATATTCTACTTGATCCACATTTACATAATAGGAAAGACAAACTGAAAGAAAGAGATTCGGGTTTGAACGAAATTTTATGCAAGATAGCTGCTAAGAACAATATTAAAATTGGAATTGATATTGAAAAAATAAAAAAAATAAAAGATAAAGAACTTGCAAAAATTTTAGCAAGAATAATGCAAAACATAATGCTGTGTAAAAAAGCAAAGGC
>JAFCEO010000009.1 GCA_017609085.1 Candidatus Pacearchaeota archaeon
TACAATGAAAGAACTGTTGTTCTTACTGCAGGCAGTAGCAGTGTGAACTTCAATACTCTCTACTCAAAAGAGGGTTTGAAGTTAATCTTGCCTTGGCAGAATACAACTGCGCAAACAGTAGATGTTGGAGCATTAACGCCTAATTGTGGAAATGTAACTTGGGCACCAGGATTGATTGGTCCAGTGGTTATCAATAACGGAACTGCGACAACTAATAACACCTGTTATCAGACAACATTTAAGCTTCAATTCTGGGAAGAAGACAAGAATGAGAATAAAGCATCGGGTAAGCAGTTTAACGTGACACTTGGATGGAACTCTGCTTCAACACCACAAACAAGCACATGTAAGTGATATTGAAGGAGAACCTGTCAATTTTGCAGAACAAGGTTCTTCAGATGTTTGGGAAAGCCATATTTATTCACCATTAGCAACAGAAATATTGTGGGATAAGAGCGGAGACCAGTACAAGGTTACTCTAAAATACCATGGTGAAGAATCTTATGCACAGATCTTTATCGCAGCACCTGAAACAACTATAACATCTTCAGAAACAACAACTGCAGGAACAGTGGCAGAACTTGGTTCTGTTACATATCTTGACACTGAGTTAACAGAAGACGCAAAAGCAAAGAACTTGATAGTTGTTGGAGGTAGTTGTGTCAATACTGTAGCTGCTGAAATACTTGGAGGCAAGCTATGTGGAGCTGACTTCACAGCTGCAACAGGCGTTGGTGCAGATCAATTCTTAATAAAAGTGGTTGATTCACCATACGCTACTGGCAAAATAGCCATGTTAGTAGCTGGATATGAAGCAGCTGACACAAAGAAAGCTGTTACCTATGTAACAAAAGAAGCACCAACAACAGATGTAGACACCACACTTAAAAAAGTAACTGCTACCTACGCTGATGTAGAATAAAAATTCTGTTTATTTTTTGTTTGTTTTTTATTTTTTATTTTTCTTAATTTATTTTAATATTGAAAAGGAAAAAATATTCATAACATTTGTTCTTTTAAGAATTTTATCATAGAAGAATAACGAAAGAATATAATTAACATCGTGACATATGATATTTTCCTCTATAAAAATGTTTAAAAGGAATGCTCGCTTTTGAGAAGAAAAGTTAAAAAGTTGAGAAAATGAGAGTAAAATTAATAAGACTTGGCTCGCTAATAACATTTTGCAATGGGATTTATGCGATTATTCATGGTTTATTAATATTAATGTTTAATAAATTAATTGTTGCTGAATATTTTAGAAAAATCCCTGTAAGGTGGACTGTATTTTTAGAAAGTTTTCCATACAGAGCCAAAATATATTTTTATCTGTTAGCTATAAACTCTTTTCTTCTTATTTCTTTTGGAATATTCATAATCTATCTTTCATATTTTATTCTAAGGAGAAAAGACAAACTTGCATGGGTTATTTTGTTTTTAGGAGGAATCATTGGTTGGGCAAGTTTATTTATTATAAATATTATTTTAGGAAGCTGGCTTGAAATAATTTTAAGCTTTGTGGGTTGGGGCAGCTTTATAGTTGGGATGATTATTCCAATAAAATATTATTTGCAAAAAAAATATTCAGTATTTTAGGTCAAATTAAAACAGAAGAAAGATTTTTTAAATATCGTTTTTTATTTAAAAAATGAGAAAAATAGAAACGAGAGAGGAGAAAGAAAAAAGAGAAACGAGAAATAAAACAATAATTGGATTACTTCTTGTTGTTGTGATGGTCTTAAGTACAGTAGGATATTCTTTTTTTTCGCGTTCAGAAATGAAAATAGAAAAAATAAAATATAAAGGGGTGGAGTTTGTTCTAAACGAGGATAATTTATGGAGATTTAAAATGCAAAATTACATGTTCTCGACAACATATAATCCTAAAGATACAGAGAATATCTCTGTATCTGTATTTAAAACAATAAATGAATTTTACGGAAAGCCCCTGTATTATGTGGGTGGAGGAGAAGTATTACAAGAATTGATAAGAAATTTGGGAGCTTTTGTTTTAAGAATGCAAAGTGTTTGTCTTGAAGGAGAAAGTTCTGAGACATGTGAAGAAAATGCTCCAATAAAAAATTGTTCTAGTAACATAATAATTATAGAAGAGGCAAATTATACTATGATAAATCAAAAAGAGAATTGTGTTTTTATAAAGGCGCCTTATGAAGAGCAAGTTAAAGCAGTAGATGCTTTTCTTTTTAAAATTATGGGATTATAATTTCAGAAAATTTAAAAAGATAAATAAACTGGGAGTAAAGATGACGAAAGAAAAAAAAGGAAAAGAGAAAGTAGATAAAAAAGTAGAGAATGAAGAAGAAACTGAAAGCCATTCAAAAAAATATGCTAAACAAACAAAAATTGCAATTATTATAATGGCTGTTATTCTTGCTTCTGTTTTTTTAACTTATTGGATTGTCCAAACAAATAGAGTAGTTTATTATAAAGGAATGAAATTTTATAAAGAAAAAGAAGGCTCCCTGGTGTTTTACAAATCTTTACTTAATTACATTTCATACTCTGGAGAAAAGATTCTTTTTATACTAAAGTTAAGAAACGACCCTAGAGAATTGGAAAAAATAGAAGTGGAAGGATATATTAAAAATTTAAGAAAAAAAACTGTTATATCGCTCTCTCCTGATGTTGCTAACTGTACAACTACTATAAGAACAATGATCGACTTTTCGAGAACTTTAAAAGCTTTCGGGATTGAAACTAGTGCAGGAACAACGAGCGAAGAATATTCAAAAGAAAATGGAGTTCCGTTAGTCAGATGTGAAGATGCTCAAGAACAGTCAGTTATTGTAATAAAAGAAGGTCAAAAAGAAAAAATAACAAAAACTGGAGACTGTTACACTATAGAAATTAAAAATTGCGAAATTCAAAAAGGTTTTGAAAAATTTATCCTAGAATTTATTGCAAATTCCCTTATAAAAACATAAGGATTATTAATATTATTTAAACATAAAGAATACAATGGATGGCTGGATCTGGACAGTAATTTTATCAATTCTTCCCATTTCTGAACTTAGAGGAGCGATAGTTTATGCTATGTTTAAAGCAGGAATTAATCCTTTAACTGCTTTTTTAATAGCAGTTTTCTTTAACATATTAATAATTTTTCCGATTTTCTTTTTTTTAGATTATATAAATGGATTCCTAATGAAAATTAAGGTTTATAATAAATTATTTAATTTTTATATAAATAAAAAAGTAGAAAAAGTCAAACAAAAATATGAAAAGCTGGAATTAACAATCCTATTTTTGTTTGTAGCAATCCCATCTCCAGGAACTGGAGCATATACCGGTTGCCTTTTGTCGTGGTTTTTTAAATTAGACAGGAAAAAAAGTTTTATTGCTATTTCTATCGGAGTTGTTGTAGCAGGAATCCTTACTACAATACTTGCAATTATGGGAAAAAGTTTATTTGAACTGTTTTAAGAAGTATCGGATAGATTTTCTATCTTCTCGATTTATATAAACTTTTAATATCAGAATAAATAGGTATTTCGTCAATTTTAAAAATTTTGACTGTCAAGAACCATATTCCTACAACAAAAATCGTGCTTAAAATATACCAAAATAACTTATGTGTAAAATCAAAAAAAGCAAAGTTTTCTATATACAAAATTGAGAGAGAGAAAATTCTTAATAAGTTAAAAATAAATAAAGAAAAAACAGAGAAGATTAAAGAGTAAAGTCTTTGTTTCGCTTCCATATTTGTTGTTAAGTTTAAAATTAATAGTAAATAATAAGCAGATCCTGCAACACATGCATCAATGATTTCTATTCTTGCTCCTAAAACCTGAAGCGCATTTTCTGTAAAAGAAACATTATAAAAGATACTAAGTAAAAAATAAATAGGCCATGTTGTCAAAAGAGAGAATATTTTATAAAAAAAAGGTAAAAAGATTCCGAATAAAACTAAAATTGAATATCTGATAAAGATATGTAAAATATTCTTTTTTTTCATTAAAATATGAAGGTTAAATATTTAAATAATTTTATGTTCGTAACTTTATGAAAAAAAAGGTTTTTATTATTATATTGATTATGTTAATAATTTTAAATATAATTATTTTTCTTTATGATTTGCAGATTATAAAATTTATATTATCTATAAGAAACAAATTTCTTGATTATTTGTTTTTAAGTGTGACTTTTATAAGCAATAAGACAGTTATTATCTTATTTCTAACAATTTTATTTTTATGGAAAAAAAATAAAAGAAGATGGGTTTTTCCTTTATGGGTTGGCAGTTTTTTTACAGCTTTTCTTAGTTATCTTATCAAAATAAGTGTGGCTAGACTAAGACCTTTTCAAAATGGAATTTCTGTTTTACAAACAGCATTTCAGATTATAGAAAATAATTTTGATACATGGAATTTTTCTTTTCCAAGTTTTCAGACGGCTTTAATATTTTCTACTCTCCCTATTTTGAATAAAGAGTTCAGAAATTTTAAATATGTATGGATTGGTTTTGCTATTTTAGTTGGCTTTTCGAGAGTTTATCTCGGAGTCCATTATTTGTCTGATGTTTTGGCTGGAGCGATTATGGGTTATTTAATAGGTTTTGCGATAGTTTTAACAGAAGAAAAGAAAAGCTATGGAGAAAAAATTTTAAGGAGAGTAAACAACTACTTTATTAAATATAATAAAAAAACAAAGTAGAAAGTAGAAAATTTGCAATTTTTCTATTTAGCTTGATGCCGCTATTCTTTTTGCTACAACAATTATTGCAATTATCAGGATTATGTTTACAATAACTATCACCCAAATAAACCAGTTTTCTCTTAAGTTTTCTGCAATTGCCTCTCCTGTTATTCCTCTGAAAGTAAAAGATGGAGCTTTTTCTATCACGACTGCAACATCTTGTTCTGTTGTTTGTTCATCATAGTTTGCTTTTATTGTGAAAAATTGTTCTCCAGCTACATTTTTATTTACATTAAAGTAAATGTAGAAATCTTTAGAGTCGTCAGGGTCTAAGGTTACTGTTTGAGGATCTATTTCGTTAAGACTTGCCCATGAGCCATACCCTGAAACAAACAAAAAGTAAGTTGTTCTCTTTTCTCCTGTATTTGTTATTGTCCCTTTAACTACAAGTTGTTTACCTTCTACAGCCTCTGAGTCAAGCTCTGCTGTTATTGAAGCTGAAGGTTTTGTTTCTTTTACCTCTACTGCCTCTTTAGACTTTATTCTAATTCTGTAATATTCATCCAAGTCATTTAGAGAATCTTTATCATAAGAATCCTCTTCAAAAACATCGCCGTCATCATAATCGAAATAAGTGTAGATATTTAAGTAGTATATCTTACCAGCTTCGATATTTTCTGGAATCTTTATGTTAAAGTTTAATTCTTCTTTTTCCCCTATATCTAAGTTTCTTACATGTTCCCTTTCCTTAATTCCCAAATCTAAATTCTCGACAGTTACTAAAACATCATCTTCATCATATTTTCCTATATTGTAAATATCGAAAGATATGTCAAGAACATCTTGTGGCTCTACTTCAAATGTCAGAGGATAATTTTTTGCTATAACTGCTCTTTTTTCTTTTCTTTCAACTTCTATTTCTTCGTATTGGTTGTCTACATTAAGATCATCTGATGTCCACACGCATTGCTCTTCTTCCATCTCGTCAGAGTATGCTTTAATATAAATTCTATAAATTCCGTCTTCTACCTCTGCAGGCAACTCTTTAATTTTGAAAAAAACAGAATCGGAAGTTTCTCTTTCATCGAGGTCTCCTATATCTATTTCTTCTTCATCAAAATCAAAATCTTCTGTAACATCTTTGTAATTACTATCTAATATTTTAATCTCAAGAAGAATATCCTCAACCTCTTCATCTTCATCAGTATTTTTTACTCTAACCTCTATCTCTATTTCATCAAGAGGTTGCCACTTATCATCATCTCCTTCTCCAAGATTATCTATATTAAATTTTCTTATCTCTAAACTTCCTTTTTCTCCGTATTTGCAGAAACTGCTTACGAAATTAAGAGTTATTAATTCAGTTTCGTTATTATCTACATCTTTAATTTCAATTGAATCTGAGAATGTTCCTAAGGGTAACTTTTCTTTTTCAGAGTCTGTTAAAGAGTGAGATATAGTTACTGTTGCTGTTGCACCTGGAGTTATGTTATATTCGTTTACTCCTGTGGATGTTGCTCCCTCAACAGTTTGAGTTAGAGAGATAATATTATCATTTCTATCCACAATAGAAAATTCAGGAATAATTACTGTGATGTTTGTAGTATTTTTATTAGTTATTGTAAAGCTTGTTTGATTAACAGACTTTGTCAACGTGAGAGTATGAGAAGAAACTTCGAAATTAGTTCCAGCACTAACTATCACTGTAAGAAAAACTGTAATTAATAAAGCTAAACCGAAAATTTTTGTTTCCATTTTAAATTTAAGTTTGTTACGATTTTATAGTTAATAAATCATTTATAAACATTTCTATATAGCAAAATATATTATGAAAGGCAATAAAACAGCAAAACAAAAGATTAATAAATGCATTTTCATTTGTTAAATAAAGAAAAATAAATAAAAAAAGGAGGTAAAAAATGCCTGCAAAAAATAAAGGAAATCTTATTGGAGCATGGGCCTTTCTTATCGGAGTGATTCTTGCAGTCATAATTGGCTTGTTAGGAGTAACTTCCAATATTATTTTAGGAATACTAGTAATTTTAGGGTTGGTGGTTGGTTTAATGAACGTAGGAGCGAAAGATGTCAATACCTTTTTGCTCGCGGCAGTAGTATTGGTTATTGTAAGTTACATGGGCTCAGAAGCATTGGAAGTGATAACATGGGTAAAAAATATTCTTAGTTCCTTGTTGATAATGTTTGTTCCAGCAACAGTTATAGTGGCCTTAAAATCTGTTTTTTCGATAGCGAGGTCTTAAAAAAGAAAAATTTGTTAATTTAATTTTTATTTTTAATTTTTATTTTTTAGCTCATGCATGTTTAGAATTCTGCTATCGAAAGTTAAAGCCTGACATGCGGTGTTAATCCAGCTTTCCATATTGTAATTTTCTATTTCGTCAAGAGATATATTATCTGCCAAGAAAATTCTGACATCTTTTCCCTTTTTTTCAAGTTTTTTTTCTAATTTTAACGCTTCTCTTAAATTTTCTTGCCCTGGTTTTATTGAAACGAGAATTCCCACTTTTTCGGCAGCTAAAAATTTTAGGAAAGCTGTTTTCCTTTTATTCTTAATTTCGTTTACTTCTTCTCTATTCAATTTGTTTATTTTATTTCCTTCTAAGACATATACTATATTTCCTTGCAAAGCTAAATTAAGAGCGTGGAATCTTCCAGAACTTATAAGTAATATTGGATACTTACTTTTAAATTTAGAACAACCAAGGACTTGTTTAAATCCTCTAACTCTTTTACTAAGTTTTTCCCTAATTTTTTCTGCGAGTTTTTTATATTGTATGGAATAAACAAGAGAAATTTTATTGGGTAAGAGGGTAAAGTCTATTTTATTAATATCTGTTTCAAAATTTTTCTTTGCTTCAATAAATAAAACTTTCATAAAAATATATAGTTTGTTAGTTTTTATTATTTTTTATTTTCTCTATTATTTGAGTAGTTGATACTCGTTTCTCTATAGGAATAAAAATTATTTCTCCGTTATAATCTTCGACAGCTTTTCTTTCTTTTTGATTCATATTTGTAAGATTGTAATCTCCTGCTTTTACATAAATTTGAGGTTTTAATTCTTTTAAATATCTTTCAACACTAGTTTCAGGAAAGATCATCACAAAATCTACTGACTCAAGAGAAGATAGTATTTCTGCTCTTGCTTCGTGCGGTCTTATAGGCCTGTCTTTTCCTTTTAATTTTCTAACGGATTCGTCAGAATTTAAACCAACAACCAAATAGTCTCCTAATTCCTTTGCTTTTCTTAAATAATTAACATGGCCTTCGTGAAGAATATCAAAACACCCGTTTGTCCAAACTATTTTCTGATTTCGTTTCTTTAAATCATATATTAGAGACTTCAATTCTTCAAAAGTTTTAATTTTATTTTGTTCACCATATATTTTCTTTTCTAACTCGCCAAATTTGACGCTATAAGCTCCCAATTTTTCAATAGTTATACTTGCTGCATGATTTGCCAAAATTGCAGCTTCTTCTAAAGAAAAACCAGATGCTATAGATAAAGAAAGGGTGGCAATCACTGTATCTCCTGCGCCTACAACATCAAAAATGTCTTTGGCATAAGTTGGAATTTTTAATTCTTTATCTGAAAACAACATCATTCCTTTTTCTCCGAGTGTTATTAAAACATTCTGACTAAGTTTTTTTCTTAAATAACGTCCTGCAGATTGAACATCTTTTTTAGAAGACATTAGAAGAGCTTCTTTTTCGTTCGGTGTTATTAAAAAAACATCCTTATATAGAGTTTTATTTTCTGGTTTTGGATCTACGATTATTTTTGTTCCTGTATTTTTTAAGAAATTCATTAAATCTTTTGTAATTGCGCCTTTAGAATAATCAGAAATCAAAATTAAATCAGAATTATTTATTTCTATTTCCATTATTTCTTTGGTTTTACGACTAAACATTTTTTTAGAAGTATCTTCATAATCTACTCTTAGAAGTTGTTGATGTTGAATTTTTGATATAACTCTGTTTTTTAAAGTTGTTTGACGGCTATCTTCAATACAATATTCTATATTTTTTTCTCTAAAGAGTTTTTGCATTATCTTTCCACAATAGTCATTTCCAGCAAAACCGAATATCGAAACATTACCTCCTAATGTTTTTATATTTGAAGCAACATTTGCTGCACCGCCTAATTGATAAATTTCTTCTTCTACTTTAACTACCTGAACAGGAGCTTCAGGACTTATCCTGTTAACCTCGCCGTAAGTAATCTTGTCCAGCATTAAATCTCCGATGACAAGAATCTTCCTCTCTTTAAACTCTTTTATTCTGTCGCAAAGATTTTTCATAAAATAAAAAACAAAAATTATTTTTAAAAGAATTTGTAAGATTCAAAATATATTTTGCTGAATTAATTATTCTATTTTTCTTTTCTCAATATCTTCAATTTTTCCAGCTTTATAGATTTCAGCAAAGCTCGGAGTGACTATTATTATATTTTCTCCGAAACCTGCAATAGAGCCTTCTAAAGCATCAGTTGTTTTTTTAATTTTTGCTATTGCTCTCTTTAGTTCTATAATATCTTTAGATTTTAGAGGTTTAATGTCTATTACTGCGATAGTATAACCTTCTCTCAAAGAATTTAAGATAATATTTACATCTTCAAATTTTTTAAGAATAAATGGTCTTACAATAATTTTTGATTTTTTAACTTCTTGTCCCAAATCGATTTCTATGTATTCGGGTTCCTCATTTGGAGAACCGAATAATTTAGAAAAACTCTTTTTAACCTTTTTGAAAACCATTATCTAAAAAAAGTTAAGGAGTTTATAAATATTTCTATTATTTTTTATAATATTTAATATTTGAGAGATTATTTTATTTTTCCGAGCACTTCTTTTCTTATTTTTTCGATTTCTTCTTTTAGCTGGGCTTCCTGTTTTTCAATAGACTTGATCCTTAAATTAAGAATATCTTTCTTCTGGGTCAATTCTTTTTCTATATCGGACTTAGAAATTTTGAGCATCACCTGTCCTATTAACTTATAAACATCTTCTTTTGTTTTCGCTATTTCTTGTAAAGCCACTTCTGTTTCACTTAACTCAAATTGAAAAGCCTGTTTCTGTAAAAGTAAGCTCTGCAAATTTTGTTCTAAAATTTGCAGTTGATGAATTTTTTCTTGCGTTTCCCTATTTATTTTTTGCATATTAAACAGCTTTGACTTTAGTTATATGTTTTCTTGGTTTGTAAAAAATTTTACTACCGCACGTTGGACAAACAAATCTTTTTTCTAAAGATTTGTGACTTATTTGCCTGCCACAATTAAAACATTTGTATATTGCCATTTTTTATTTAGAGATTTCTTTATTTAAAAAGTTATTTAATTAAAATTATCAGCTTTAGTAATTCAGTTAACTTGCGCAATAAACTCCTGAAGCAAATTTTTTTCCGCAAGATTTACATTGCCATATTCCTTTCGCCAATTTTTTTACTGTTTTTTTGCAAAAGGGGCATTTTTGTTTTTTTCTCTGCCTACTTTCAACTTCAGCATATTTATCTCTAACCGATTTCCCATATCTGGCTCCGAATCCTCTCTCTATCAGTTTTTTTGCCATTTTTATTATAAAGTGGGGTTGCCCGGATTTGAATTCCCCCATGAATTTTTATCATGTCCGGGGTCGCGAGCTCCCAAAGCTCGAAGCCTAAACCAGACTAGCCGACAACCCCTGATTAATTTAAAACTTAGAAGATTTATAAACCTAATTGTTTTTATTTTTTTCCTTCTGTTTTTTCTTCGGAAGATTCTTTCTTCTCTTCTTCTACAGGTTTTTCTTTTTCAGCTTTTTCTTCTTCTGCAGGTTTTTCCTTCTTTTCTTTTTCTACTAATTTCTCTTGTTCTGCTTTAATTTTGGCAAAGTACTCATCTAATTCTTTTCTTTTTTCTGGTGCTGTTTCTGTCTTTTGTTCTTCAATTTCTTTATCATATTTCCCAGCATCTATCGCCTCTTCTATTTCTTTTGCCGTCTTATTTTCAATCAATATTCCGGCAGAAACACAAGAGCCGACAACACTTTTAACCGCAGATTTGAAATTATTGGCGAGCATATTAGGATATTTTATTTTAGCTACAGAGATTATCTGTTCAATAGAAGCGTTTGCTACTTTTATCCTCTTGGAATCTCCAGAAGCTTTTTCTATACCTAATTCTTTCTTTAAAAGTTCAAGAGTAGGTGGCGAAAGGACAGTTATGGAGAAACTCTTGTCTTTGTTTATATTTAGCTCTACAGGAACCTTTATGCCTTTAAAATTCTTAGTAGCTTCATTTACTTCTTGTACAACTTTGCCTATGTTTATTCCTAAAGGCCCCAGTTTCTGCCCTACAGCAGGGCCTGGTTTCATATCTCCTCCATCAACAAGCAATTTGATTATCATTTGAATTTATAAGGTTTTTCCAAGATGGTTTGATTTAAAAATTTATCTTCTCTTCTATTTCCATATTTTCTTCTGATTCCTCGTCTTCTTTTTCTCTCCTTATTACTCTTAAATTATCGAGTTTGACAGTTACAGGAATAGGAACTTGTGCTCCAAGTAAAGAAACAACAGCTTCTTCTTTTTGTTTGTCAACACGTAAAACTTTGGCTTTTTCTTTTTTAAATGGTTCTGAAATAATCTCTACTATATCATTTTTCTCTATATTTATTTCTGCTACTGTTGGCTCTAACATGTTTTTAATTTCGTCATAAGTGACGGTCTTGCCTATAATACCTTTAACATAAGGAAGATTAAAAGACGCCTCTTCTGCGGTTTCTCTTTCATCTGCCTCAAGGAAGATGTAACCCCTTAAACCATGAGGCCTGGCTAAACTATAAACATTTAGTCCTTTTTTTCTCGCTTTATCTTCTATCATTTCTACAGCTCTATCTTCTTTGTTTGTTGTGACCTTAATCACATAAATCATTTTAATTTCCAAAGTACTTTTATTTTTATTAATTCTAAGCCCAACTACCTCTTAACTTCTTAAGAAGTAGTTATTATTTAATAAATAAAAGGTGTTTTTAAATCTTTTTATTAATCTTTAAAGTTTAAACAAATTTATAATTAAAGAGATAACAAAACCTATTAGACCGATTAAACCAAGACCGACAGCTGCAACTTTCGCAGTAGTTTTAAATTCATGACTATCTGGTTTTCTTAAAATACGCCAAACTCTCGCACACTGTTTCATAAATGATTTTATATCGAACATAAAAAAAAGAAAATAGGAGAGTTTTTAAGGTTTTTGATATATTCGAAGTTTCAAATTTTATCTTTTTAATAGATTTATTCTAAAAATTCGATACCTAATTCTTCAGAAATATCGCGAGTTTCTTTTTCTGTTGAAGTTTCTCCAGGACCTAAAATCTGACTACTCTTTACTCCTGTTATAATCAACATTACTCTTAATGATTTCTCCATATCTTCACTTATCTGAGCACCCCAAATTAATTTGGCATCTTCATTTAATTTTTTGCCTACTATCTCTACTATAGATTTAGTTTCATCCAAACTTAAATCTGGTCCGCCGATTATATTCACTAATGCACCGGAGGCATTAGAGACATCTACATCTAAAAGAGGATTATTTAAGGCTTTTTCTATAGCCTCTGTTGCCCTATTTTGGCTATCACTTTCCCCCATTCCTATTAAAGAAACTCCTCCATTAGACATCACAGCTTTTATATCGGCAAAATCTAAATTAACTAAACCTGCCTTGGTTACCAATTCTGTTGTCCCTTTAACAGCATTAGTCAAAATTTCGTCTGCAACTTTGAATGCTGTATGTAAAGGCAATTCTGGAGCTAGTTCAAGTAATTTATCATTAGGAATTACAATAAGTGTATCTACAGTCTCCTCTAATCTTTCTAAACCATAGATTGCATTTTCTATCCTTTTTTTTCCTTCTATTGTGAAAGGTAAAGTAACTACCCCGATAGTTAGAGAACCTTGTTTTTTTGAGAGTTCGGCTATTACTGGAGCAGCTCCTGTTCCTGTTCCGCCCCCTAATCCACAAGTAATAAAAACCATATCTGCTCCCACTAACCTCTTTTTAATCTCCTGCTCTGTTTCGCGAGCAGCTTCTTCTCCAACGCGAGGATTGGATCCTGCCCCTAGGCCCTGAGTCAGCTCTCTTCCTATTAATATTTTCTGGTCTGCATTTGTATAAAGAAGATCTTGAGCATCAGTATTGATAGCAATAAGTTCACTTCCTTTAATCCCTATTTCTCTCATCCTACTTAATGTATTTCCTCCGCCCCCTCCTACACCAAATACCTTTACTTTAGCTGATTGCTTTTTTAGAAGCTCCTCAAGCTCGCGGTCGATTTGAGAAACATCTGATAATCCAGTTTCTATTTCTTCTCTTTTAAATGCACCATCCATTTTTCGAAGAAGCTGTTTAACTTTATAAATTTTATTGCAGTTTTTTAACTATTTTAAAGTATTATGTTTAAAAGTTTAAACTTTATTTATTTTTAATCATATCTTTGTCTTTTTCTTTTCCTTTCTCCTTCTTTTCTATTTCTATTTTCTTTTTTAATATTTCTTCAAATTTTTTGGAAAAAATTTCTAAAAAAGGTTTTGATTCTTCAGCAAAAATAATTTTTTTCTCTTTGATAGAAAAGGAAAATCTTTTTTTAAAGAAAAAATCCTGCAATGCATTTATCTTTTCTTTCATATCTTGGATTTTTCTTTTAATCTTAAAATCGTATTCTATTTCTTTGCCAGATAGAGGATTATTAAAATCTACTATGACTCGGCCTCCAGAGACAGTTATTACTTTAGCAAGTAATCCATCAAAGTTTAACATTAAACCTGCTGCTGGCTGGATATTTTTTTCTTTAAAAACTTTTAAAGGCATAATTTTTATAAGAGAAGGATTTCTTTTCCCAAAAGCTTCTTCAGGAGAAAGATTTATATGATATTCTTTTCCTACTTCTTTATCTTCAAGTTCTTTATCAAAGCCTCTAACCAACATTCCCTGACCTATACAAACTATCAAGGGTTTTTCTTCAATTTTTAAATTTATTTTTTCTGCTTCTTTTTTGATATTTGTATCAAAAATTTCGCCGTTGGCTCTGCCAACAAATTCTATTTCCACAAAATCATTTTTCTTTGTTTTTTCCATTTGAAATTTCACTTTTACAAAGATTTAATATTAATAAGCTTTTCTCTTACAAAAAATAAAGAAAACAGATTAAGGAAGTTATATTTTTTTAGCCATCATAATCTGCTCTTTTAAAGAAGAAATTTCCTTCTGGAAATTCTCTACATCGCTTCCTAAAATTTCTTTTAATTTATTTGAGTCTGCCGACAAAATAGAATCTAAATTTCCAAAGTTACTTATAAGTTTCTTAATAACGTCTTCATCTAAAGAAGTTTTATTTAAAATCCTATATCCTTTAGCATATCTTTTGTCTTCAATTGAAGAAGAGAATAAAATTTGAGCTATGTTTTCTATATCTAACAAATCATCAAAATTAAATTCATCTAAAGTCGCTCTAGCATTATAATCTTTTAATATAAGTTCTTTTTCTTTACCGATATTTTTCAGTAATTCCCTTAATCTCATTCTAATAATAATACCTTCTGTACCAAGTTCTATTAGATATCTTTCAATAGTTTTTGCTGTCCTCAATATTATCTCTGCTCTTTGAAGAACAGAGCAAACATCACTTGCAACAACTAATCCTGAAATTTCCAAAACATTTAAATTGCTTAATAAATCGTCAAATATCTCTCTCTGTTTTTCCAAAATTTGTAGAGTTTGAGTAGCTCTACTCAACAATTCTTCTGGGTTTTTGAGAATATATCTTAAATTCTTGTAATAGAGAGATATCTTTTTCTTTTTTTCGGAGATTGCCATAACTAAAGTTTCAGCCTGTTTTGCAGTTCTTTCTGCTGCCTTGTGTCTTGCTCCTGTTTCTTTAGTAGGTATGCTTATATCAGGAATTAAAAGGACATTAGCATATAAAATCTTGCTAATATCTTGAGACAAAATTATAGCACCATCCATTTTAGCTAATTCCACTATCCTTTGAGAAGTTAACTTAGAATTTACCCTAAACCCTCCATCGCTTATTTTTTTTATTTCGGGAGAGTCTACAACAATTATAGCTCCCATTTCTGCTTTTAAAATATCGTCGAGTGCAGTTCTCAAAATAGTTCCAGGAGAAACAAGTTTTAAGATTCTAATAAGATTGTCGTCTTTATTTTGTCCTTTAATAATCTTTTTTTCCATAAAAATAGTAGATATAAGAACTATATATATTTTTTCTAAATTTGTAAAACATAGAAATATTTATAAATTAAATATCCTTTCCAATTTTACAATGAACAAGTGGCTTGAAATTTTAGTTGGACTTATTTTAATAATAGGAATGATCCTTATAGGATATTACTCTTCGATGCAGGGATGGACAGTAGCTGGCAAATCTTTAAACTTCTGGCATGCTGGCTGGGAGTTTCTTAAAGGAGGCATCTTTTGGTTTGTAATCCTTATAGGCTTGCTATTCTTAATGTTAGGGATCAGTGATTTGAAAGAATAAATAATTTTTTAGTTTTTATTTTTATGAAGTTTTATGTATTTTTAAAGAGATTAATATGAAACAATAATTTATTTATATCTGATTTTATAAGTATAAAAATGCAGATTTTTGATTCTGAATTATGTGCTAGATGTAAAGGAAGAGGATATTGCGGAAAACCTTGTAAGATTTTATCTAAAATAAAAGAGTTTTTTCCAAAAACAAAAACGCACTTTTCAGGCAGCTCTCCACCTGAAATTTTTGTTGGAAGAATTGGTTATCCTTTAGTTAATATGGGGATTCTTTCCCCACAAGAGAGGGGCCAGACAGAAGAGATGTCTCTTCCAGAAATATGGTATGAAAAAAAATTAACTATAAAAGATATTTTAAATTTTAGAGGGCGATTAATTTATTCTAGATTTAAATCTAAAATTAAAGACAGCAGAACTAATAAAAAATTTTTAAAGATTATGCAAGAAATTTCATTATCTAATAGACCTGTTTCTGTCGAGATTTTTTTAAAAAAACCTGTAAAAGAAGGTATTAATGTAGACAAACATCTCCCACTTATAGGAAATCCTGCTCCTCTCAAAGCAGCAAGATTGGAGGAAAATCCCCACGTAGAAAAAAAGGTAGATTATCTTGTTTCAGATATAGACAATAAAGCGTCTAATTCTATAAAAGAACTTTATAGAAGCAAAATTCAAGTCAGCAATATAATTAAAATTTTGAGTGCAGGAATGCTCGGTTTGAAAAAAAATAGAAAATTAGTTCCAACAAGATGGGCGGTTACAGCGATTGATGATATACTGTCAAAATTTTTACTTGAAAAAATACGATACTATCAAGAAATTAGTGAGATACTTCTTTTTCATAGCGAGTATGTTGGAAACCATTACGAATTTTTACTTTTACCAGATAAGTTTTCATTTGAGGTTATTGAAGCCAAAATGCCCGGCTCTGTCTGGAATCCATTTTCAAATTCGGTTTTATTAATGCAAGATTATGAAGGATTTAATGGAAGAAAAACATATGCAGAAAATGTTACAGGAGCATATTATGCTAATAGAATGGCTGTATGTGAATATCTTGAAAGAATAAAAAGACAGGCGTCTTGTCTTGTTTTAAGAGAATGTAGAGAAGAGTACTATGCTCCATTAGGGGTGGGCATTCTCAGAGAAGCGAGTAGAGATGCATTTAAACAAAAACCAGAAAAATTCGATAGTATAGAAGAAGTCTTGCAAAAAGTTCAATCCAGAATGAAACTCCCTATCCAGCTATTCAAAGAAAAAAGTCGGCTTTTAAAAGAACATAAAAAGCAAACAAGATTAAGTAGATGGTTATAATTATCTTCTATAAATATTTTTCTTAAAAGTCAGGAAGTATAAAAATTAATACTCCTTCAATTATTGCTGCAATGACTAATAAAGGTAGAATAATAAATAAGAAAACTCTCAAACTCTCTTGTAATCTTTTTAGAAATTCTTTTTTAATATCTTTAGAAAACCAAAAAAATCCTAATCTTATACCTAATGCCAAAGCAAGAATTGCTGCAGGTAATTCGAAAATTCCGTGAGGAACTAATCTCAACAAAACCCAAATACCATGAACTTGAACAGATTTTTCTGCGACAAATCCTAAAATGTAACCGTTTGCAAAAGCTGCTAAAATTGGAAAGACACCGAAAAAGAAACCTGCCAACATTGAAAAAAAACTGCTTTTTAAGTTGTTATCTAAAATAAAAACAATCATCTGCCACATATTTAAGTGAGCTGTTTTTTCCAAAAGATTTTGTAAAAATTTCTCTATTACCTCGACAACTTCTGAAGGCTGATAGAATAGGGCAATCAAAGTAGAAAATAGAATAAGCAAAGTTGTGAACAAAATATAATTCTTACATTCTTTAACATACTTCCAGACTAAAGAGTAATGTTTCCCGAAAAAATTATCTTTTTTCTTTTTTCCTCTTTTCATATTTTTAAAAAGAAAAGATAGTTTATAAAAATTTAGCCTGAAAAATATCTACTAATCAAAGCAGCTTTCTTCTTGTATTTATATTTTAAATACAGACCATAAAAAAAACCGCATAAGAATCCTCCTAAATGAGCTGTGTTCCCTATGCCTATCCCAATAGAAGAAGAAACCAACCAAGTTCCAAACAAAACCAAAGGTATCATTATATAAGCTGGCAAAGAAAAAAAAGGAAAAAAGATTATTGTAAATCTAAGTTTTGGAGTCAGAACCATAAATAAGCCTGCGATAGCAAAAATAGCTCCAGAAGCTCCTACAGCATATGCTAAAGGGGATCCGAAAATTTTTTCTCCTGAGGGAGTATTCCCGAAAAAATATGAAAAAAAAACAAAAGCTAAGCCTGCAACAATTCCGGAAAGAAAATAAAACCAGATATATCTTTTTCTTCCAATAATCTTTTCTATTAAATTACCTAAAGAAAAGAGAACAAACATGTTTATTAATAAATGAAAAACTCCGCCGTGCATAAACATACTTGTCAGCAAAGTCCAAAAAAATCCGTTTGAAAAAGAAATTGGCTGTAAAGCAGTATACTTAATGTACTCTTCAGAAAACAAAATTAAAGGAAAAGATATTATAAAAAAGACTACATTTATCAAAATAATCCAATTAGTTACACTTAAATCTGAGAACAGATTTTTTGAGGAATAATATCTTAGTTTTCTTTTCATTTTTTCTTTTTCTTAGCTGTTTTTTTCCTTTTTTTCTTCACTGTTTTTTTCGTCTTTCTCTTAGTTTTTCGTATTGATTTTTTAGTTTTTTCTTTCTCAAGCATTTCTAAATTCTTTTTTAACTTGTTTATTCTACTCTTCAATTCTTTAATTATCTTTTCATTTTCTGCCAAACTATAAACTTGCCCGCATTCAGGACAAGTGAAGTTATTTAATAAAGCAGTTTCTTCGCTCACTTCGACTTTACAAATCTCGCAAAAATAAAATCTCTTTACCTTTCTATTTTTTAATTTTTGTTCTAATTGGGTAATTTCTTCTAAAAATTTTTTCTCCAATAATTCCAAAGATTTTGAAGTATTTAATGTCCAAAAATAAATATACCAACCCTTCCTACTATCTTTTTTTCTTTTAAAACTAACTAGTCCTTTATCCGATAATTTGTAGAGCATATTTCGGACTTGATTTATTGTTAGTTTTAATTTCTTTGCTATTAGAAATTCATTTACATCTTTTTTTCCGACTAGCAAATCAACAAGCTCTCTTGATTGTTTTCCAGCAATTTCTCCTACTATTTCTTTAAGAAAAGTGATTTGCATTCAAAAGAAAGAAAATAACTTAAATAAATATCTTTCGTTTTTCTGTTACTACCTTGTAGTTTATGCAAACCTATTTATATATTTTTTCTAAAGTAATCTTATGGGTTGGTTTAGAAAAAAAGAGGTAAAAAAGAAAACAGAAGAATTGCCGGAACTTCCTGAATTACCTAAATTGCCGGAACTCCCAAAATTGCCTGAAGCGACCAAACAACCAGAAACAGATGAAACAAAAAAAGCGAGTTTGCCTGCTTTACCAAATTCACAATTTGGAGAGAATTTAAGCCAGGAAATGATAAAATCAATTCTCGAACCTCAAAAAAGTTCGGAAAAAATAGAACCTCTAAAACCTTTATCTGAAAAGAGAACTATTGAATTATCCGATTTAAAAACAAAGCCTTTAGAACTTCCACCACCAACTTTGGAAAAGCAACCTGAAGTAGAGCAAAAAGTTTCTAAAAAAATAGAACCAGTTTATATAAGAATTGATAAATTTAATTCTGCTCTTAACAGTTTTCAAGAAATACAAAATAAAATGAAGGAAATTGAATCATTTCTTGCTAAAATAAAAGAGATAAAGCAGAAAGAAGATGAGGAATTGAGAGATTGGGAAAGGGAACTTGAAATGATTAAAGTAAAATTAGAGTCTATAGACAGAAACATTTTTTCTAAATTGGATTAAAAATGAAAAGTTATATTAGGTTCGAATATGAAGAAGCTCTATCTGGAAAAAAAGAAGTTCTTGCTTCTCAAATCAGTTTACTCCAACTTATAAAAAAAACAAAAAATTACAGAAAATTAAGAAAACAAGAGTTGATTTTAAAGACGAAATTAAAGAGGGAGCTAAATCGCTTAAATACTGAAATTAAAAATTTACGAGAAATTTTCCCAGAAGAAGCTGAAAAAGTGAAGAATAAAGTAAGGAAAAAGCGCGTGGAAGAAAGAAGAATAAAAGATATTGAAGCTCAGCTTAAAGAAATAAGTGAAAAATTAGCGAAATTACAATAAGCGAAAGT
>JAFCEO010000001.1 GCA_017609085.1 Candidatus Pacearchaeota archaeon
TGTTTTTATTATTATGGGGCTCCAAATAGGGAACCTAGTTCCACGAAAAAGCATAGAAATTTCAGATTTAAAAGGAAAAACATTGGCGGTTGACGCATTCAATACAATTTATCAGTTTTTATCTACTATTAGACAGCCAGATGGAACTCCTTTGATGGACAAAAAGAAAAGGATTACTAGCCATTTATCCGGCTTATTTTATAGAAACATTAATCTTTTGAAAGAAGGTATAAAATTAATTTATGTTTTTGACGGCAAAGCTCCAAGATTAAAAGCAGGAACACACGAGAAAAGGCAAGAGATTAAAGATAAAGCTTTTCAAAAATATGAAAAAGCTAAAGAAAAAGAAGATATTGAAGAGATGGCCAAGTATGCTAAACAACTTGCTTCTTTAGATGAAGAGAAAATTCGCGAAAGTAAAGAATTGTTAGAAGCAATGGGTATAGCTGTTATTCAAGCACCCGGAGAAGGAGAAGCAGAAGCTGCATGGCTGGCTCGTCAACAAAAAGTTTTTGCTGTAGCTTCTCAAGACTATGACAGCTTGTTATTTGGAGCCCCCAGACTTATACAAAACTTAACTCTTTCAAGAAAAAGAAAGACTTTTTCTGGTTATGTAAGTGTAGGACCTGAAATTATAGAATTAGAAAAGGTTTTAAACACTTTGCAAATAGATTTAGAACAATTAATCTGCCTCGGCATTTTGTCAGGAACAGACTACAACCCTGGTGGAGTTAGAGGAATCGGACCTAAAAAAGCTCTTGACATCGTGAAGAGGAAAAAAGCTCCAGCGCTTATTTTTAAAGAGTTTGATTTGAATTTTGATTGGCAAGAAGTGTTCGAATTATTTAAGAATCCTGATATTCTTCCCGTCGAGGTAAAATTTCCAAAAATCAATCAAGAGAAAATTAAAGAGCTTTTATTAGACCATGACTTTAACGAAGAACGGGTAGATTCTGCTTTAAAAAAATTGGAAGAAGCAAGAGAGAAAGCTAAGCAAACCACTTTATTTTAAAACTATTTTTCAAATCTCCTCAATGATTTTCTTCATCATAACTTTCTAATTCCTTCTCAGCTATTTCTCCCATTGCTTGAATAGCTTTTTCTGCTCTTTCTGTTTTCTCTTTTTCTGATTCTTTTTCCCATTGTTTCATTAATCTGCTATAAATTATTATTATAATTACTGTGATTATAATTGCCACCCAGACAAGCCATATATTAGAAAGGACTGTCGTTAAAATATCTACTGCTTTAGTAATTGTTCCTGTCAATCCTATAATTGAAGAGATAATTATTGAAACCACGAGGGCTAATATAGAATTAAAATCTATAAAAGCTTTTACAGGATGGTAAATTAAAATTATTAACAAAATCCAAATTCCTAATGAAAAAATAAAAGCCCAGGACCAAGAAAAAGGAATTCCAAAAATTGATTTCCAGAAGGGATTAAAAAAGGCAAAAAATTCATTTGTATAAAATAAAAAAGGTCCTAAGATTTTGTTTTTAGCCAGAATTTTTGTCCATTCTTGTTTTAAATATTCTTTTCTTTGCTCTTCTTCCGATAATTTGTCTGCTGTTTCTTTGAATTTATCAAAACTTCGAGGTAATCCTGTTTCTGGATTAAGTTCGCCAGAAGGAATTCCTGCAGGAATAGGTGATGTTTGTGCTTTTACTATAATAATCGAGGAGATAGTTAATAATAAAAATGCCAATAACAAGATACCTATTTTTCTCATAAAAAGATAAGAAGAGAGATATTTTTAAATGTTTTACTTTTTTTTAAACATTATAGCCTTCTATTTCTTCTTTTTGAAGTTGGTGTAATAGTTTTCCTCTCGTAGTAGTTTTTTCTCCTTTTTCTTTCAAAGCAGACATTTGGCCCTTTATAACCAAATTTCTTAAAGGACCTACAAAGATTATCATAAGAATCCCTGCCACTATCGCTCCAATGTATGGCAATGTATCTCCGGACCAGAAACCAGCTTTAGATGCGAATATCTCGTAGAGATATAAAGCAAAATAATATACTACAAAAAAAATCCAAACAATATGGGCAAGTAATCTGCTATTCACTTTTAATGTAAAAAATACTAGAATAGCAAAAGGAATAAGAGAAAGTAGCGCAGCGCCCATAGCACCATAAGTCGTTCTTATCGCTTCCAAGAAATTTGAAGGTATCGCCAACAAAGCTAATCCAGTAATTATTATACTTGTTGCTAATGTTAATATTTTCTTCCCTTCAAAAAAGGAATCCATAACAGAATAGATTAATAAAAATAGTAAAAATGCAAGAAAAACTCTTGACAACATTTCTTTTTCACCAAACAATGGCTGTAAAAAAGAAGAAATCCCTTCTCCTATTCCTACCAACACATTTTTAGTTCCTTCAGCAATCTCTTCTGAAGCAGGTTGTGCTAAAACTAAGGTTGTAATTAATAGTAAACTAATACTTAATCCTAATACGCTCTTTTTCATACCCCTTTAAAATTCTCAATATTTATAAACTTTTTCTTTTAAAATTAATTTAATTTTAGTAATAAACTTTAAAAGAAAATATTTTTAAAGACAGTTTTCTTTTTTTTGAAGAAAAGAAACTTGAAAAACAAGTTTTTAATTTTAAAAATGAACAAAAAGAGAGGATTAGCTTTAGGATTAATTATAATCTTGAGTGTTCTTCCTTTAGTAAGTGCCCAAATTCTCCCTTATGATTGGGGCTCGACTTTTAGACAAGCTATTGAGAATGTTGAAGATATTTTAACTCCAATATTTGAAGCTTTACTTGGAACTGGATCGGGAGAGTATTTCTTTGCAAAAGTTTTACTGTTTTTATTATTGTTCTTTGTGATATTTACAGTGGTGGGTAAAATTCCTAATTTAGGAGACAATGCCGCTGTTGTTTTTATTATTGCAACAGTCGTTTCGATCCTTTCTATAAGATATTTGCCTGAAGATACTTTTATTCTAGCACTGATGTTGCCTTACTCTACTATGGGTATGGCTATAGCCGTATTTTTGCCTTTTTTAATCTACTTTTTTTTTGTCCATACTTCTGTTCCAGGAACTTTTGGTAGAAGAATTGCATGGATCGTTTTTGGCATAGTCTTTTTATTCTTATGGATTGTGAGGGGGGCCGAGCTTGGAAGTGCGAATTGGGTGTATGCTGCAGGAGTTGGAGCAGTCTTTATATCCTTTCTTTTTGATTCTTCAGTTCATAGATATTTCCAATATGCAGGATTAAGTAGGGCCGTAAGTAAAGAAAAAGAAAGGATTAGAAGAGATATTAAGAGAGAAATGTTCCAATTGGCTGAAGATTGGAAAAGGGGAATTATCAGCAAATCAGAGTATAACTCTGCTGTGAAAGATTTAAAAAGAAAATACAAGTCTTTATGATTTTTGATGCATTGTTAAGTTAGAGGGAGTTTTCGATAGATTTTTATAAAGAAATATTTTAACATTATTATGGACAAGAAAAAAATAATCCCTTCTTCAGCTGAGATTGTTGAAGAAGCTAATAAAAGTAATCCAGAAGCAGATATTAATGAGATACATTCCAAAACTTTTGAATTGATTAAAAAATATAGAGGGGAATATTACAAGAATAAGGTTAAAATTCTTCTCTCTAGAGATAGTTTATCAAATATCCCGGAAGAGATAAAAATTAAGATAGAAAAAGAATTGTTAAAACCAATAAAAGTCGGTGATAAAAAATATAGCAACTTTATGGAAGAAACATCAAGAAGAATCAGCCAGACATTTCAAGGTATTTCTGGAAATATTGCAGAATTATGTTGAAAGAGAATTAATAAAAGTCGGATTAAGGTTAGGAGTACATTATATTAAAAAAGCAGAAGAACAGATTTCATAATTTATTATCCTCAAAAACAGGGCTTTAAGAAAAAACATAGAATTGAAGTAAAAAATGTTAAAGTAAGAGAAAAGGAAGCAATTAAGAGAATTTTAAAGAATATCAAAGTTAAAGCTGAAAATGAAATTAAAGTAATTACAGCAGACGGATTAACAGCTTATACGAATATTGTTAAAAAAACTTTTGGCTACAATAATAAGTTAGGAAGATATGTTATAAGGTTGCATAATACAATTAGACATAGGACTAAAACTTTTCGTGGCTTTCATGGTTCTTTGGATAGTGTTAAAGCGATAATGAAGGGGTTTGAGATTTATTATAATTTTATAAGGAAACATCAAGGAATTGGTTGTTGTCCTTATGAATTAGCTGTTCCTGATTTAGAATTAGGTAAGAATAAATGGTTAATTTGATTAAATTATCAAAGATTAAGAATTAGAGAGAAAAAGACAATCTATCAAAAGATATTTTTATTTTTAAATATCAATAACGCCTAAATCTTTTATATCAAATTTTCTTTCGATGATACTTAACTCACAGAGGAATTATTTTTTCTTATCCAATCATAAATTGCAATGTTTCCAGCAACAGCCGCATTTAAACATTCAACGCCTCCATACTGGGGGATATACATCTTAGAAATAGATCTATCTAAAATTTTTTGAGGAATACCCGATCCTTCATTCCCCATAACTAACATTGTATTTTTGGAGTGTTCATATTCAAAAATATTTCTAGAATCTTTTCCTATCTCAACAGAAACTATATTATAATTATTTTCTCTACAATACTTGATGAACTCGTCAGAAGTTCTCATTTTAACAACTTTAATTTTAGAATGCGCCCCTGTTGCAGCCCCCCTATTCTATTTTTTCTTACCAACAATAATTATCTCCTTTAGGTTTGCGGCACTCGCTGTTCTCACTAAACCCCCAATATTTGTTTCGTTCTCAAAATTCATTACAGCTACAGCAAGATTATTCATTTTTCTCCTTTCTATAATCTTTAATAGTAAATTTTTTGAAATATGTTTCTTTATTTAAGGCTTTTTCTAATACCTTTTTTAAAAGTTTTTTATCATCATCCCATCTAATTATCTTAGTAAAATTATCGATATCTAACCACTTATATTTTGAATGTTCTTCATTTAAAATAATCTTCCCAGGTTTTATAAAAGATACAAAGTTATATTCCTCGCAAATATCTCCTTTCCAATCGTATATAGAATCCCAATTTAATGCAAAAATTTCTTCGACTAATAAGCCAGTTCTTCTTTAACCTCTCTTTTAACCGCGTCTTCAGCTGATTCTCCTCTTTCAATTGCTCCTGTCACAGCAAACCATCCCCCCTATGTTCAAGATGTGGTTTACTATAAAGAGCTAATATCTTTTTTCCGTGAACAACAAAAGTTAATATTTTCTTCTGCATTTTCAACAAAAGATTAGAAAGGTTTTTATATTTAATCCTTATCTTAAATTTTATGTTAATAAAACCAAATAAATTACAGAAAGGAGATATTATTGCAATAATTTCACCTTCGGCAGGATTGGGAAAACGATATCCTCATAGAATTGACAATGCTATTAAATTTCTAGAGTCTCAAGGATATAAAGTAAAAGAGTTCCCATCTACTAGAAAAAGTAGTGGTTGGGAATCTGCTCCTGCAGAAGAACGGGCAAAAGATATAATGGGTGCTTTTCTTGATAAAGAAGTAAAAGCAATAATTTCATCTATCGGTGGAACAGTAGCAATACAAACTTTAAAATATTTAGATTTTGAAAAAATAAAAGAAAATCCTAAAATATTTTGTGGATATTCTGATATTTCTAATTTACATTATGCATTTCTTACACAAGCAAATTTGATAACATTTTATGGACCCTGTGCAATGACCCAGTTTGGAGAGTATCCAAAACCATTAAGTTATACTCTCGAATATTTCAATAAAGCAGTAACATCTGAAAAACCAATAGGTAAAATTATTCCATCTAATGGAGTAAAAAATTGGATTTAACAAGGCCCAGGAAGTTAAAGAAAAATAAAGGATTTGAATGGTTGAGAAAAGGAAAAGCAGAAGGAGAGATTATTGGAGGATGCTTGACTTCTATTGTTCATCTTCCTGGAACTAAATACTGGCCGGATTATAAAGGTAAAATTTTATTTTTAGAGTTACCTGAAGGCCAAAAATTTGATCAGGGAGAACCTCTCCCTTATGTTGATTGGTATCTGGAACAATTAAATATTTTAGGAGTTTTTAATCAAATTAAGGGTTTAATTTTTGGTAGACCATTTAAATATAGCGAAGATGACACGGAAATGCTGAAGAAAAAAATATTAGAGAGAACCGAAGATTATAATTTTCCAATTTTGTTTGGAGTGGATATTGGACACACAGACCCTATGATTACAATTCCGATAGGAACGAGGGTTATGATTAATTCTGAAACAAACATTTTTGAATTTTTAGAAAGGGGGGTAAGTTAATAATTATTTAAATGTGGAGAGATTATTTTATTTTTCTTTATTTCTTTCAAATAATGTCTTTTTCCTATGAAGTACCCAATTGTAAAGGATGTTAATTTAGCCACCTGATAGATATACTCAAAAAAATTTATTTTCCCAAATCTTAAAGTAAAAAGATTTTTCCATAGTGCTAATGGAGAAAATTCCTTCTTGAATAAGTCGGGTCTTTCATATTTAATATGAATAGAAGCTTTTCCAAATTTATTATATCTTTTTAATTCTCCAATTAAACTTGGATATTTATGATAGACTATCACACTATCATCAAAGGTTATTTTTAATTTGTGTTGTTTAAACCTGTCCATGAGTATTAGACTTTCTGCACCTGAAGAATAAAAATGTTTTAAATTATAACCCTCAATTTTAAAGTAGGCCTTCTTTTTGAATACTAAATTTTTGCCATCGGCCTGTTTTTGCTTATAAAATCTTATTTTATCCCACTCGCTTTCAGATAAAGAAAACCAATCTCTGTTAAAAGGCATAAAGTAGGCTCCCTGGATAACATCTGGAGATCTGTTCTTTAAAATAGAATGGTATATTCTTATAAGCCAATTCTTTTTTACGGTACAATCAGAGTCTATCAAAGCGACATAGTTATATTTAGCTAATTTGATTGCTTTATTTCTTACATAACTCAAACCCAATGGTCTCACCCTAATATGGGTAATATATTCTAAATTTAAATCTTTAACCATATTAGCAACTTCTTCACTTGTAGAATTATCCGCAATGATCACTTCAATTTGTGGATAAAAATTATTTTCTTTGTAGAAAGATTCTATAGATTTATCTATTGATCTTATCGTAGCATCTAAATTTTTTGCGTTATTAAAAGATGGAACGATGATGCTCAAAGCAAACTTCTTATTAATTTTCATTTAGAGGTTCAGAGGTATATAATTCAGGATCCTCCCATAATTTTCTTTTAGATAAAATAAATATAGTATACCCCATATATGATAAATTATTGCGAAATAGAAACATAAAATTCTTATAAGTCTCTGATAATTTCTCATAAGTTTCTTTTTTTAAATTTTGTAAATGCCTTCTCTTAAGGATATTAGCACAAAATTCTGAGATTTTCCTATCTTCTATATAACTGAATTTAAAATCTTTTGACCAATATATTTCCAATCTCGGTATTAAAAAGAAATCTATCCAATCCTGTTTATATTTTGGGGCAATATTGACTTTAATGGCTTCAGAGACTTTTTTTATAATCTCCTTTGGGGGCTCTTTTATATAATACATTGGTATGGCGACAATAAATCCATTTTTTTTAGAAACGCGCATGCATTCGTCTAAGGCTCTTTTCTTATTTTTCACTAAGGAAAAAACATTTCCCACTATAACAACATCAAAAGTTTCTGAATCGAATGGTAAAGAGCTCACATCAGCTTTAATAAATTCTATATTATCATAATCTTCTTCACTTGCCCTTCTTTTAGCTTCTTTTAAACTCTCTTCATTTATGTCTATCGAAGTTATTCTACATTTAACCAATCTACTTATCTCTATTGGTGTAAACCCAGTGCTAGTTCCTATTTCCAAAATCCTACTTTTTTCTGTTAAATGAAGCCTATTAATAACTTCAAACACACTATTCCTCCCTCCCGGAGGACGATTAGTTTCTTTTACAATTCCAATTATTTGATTGTAATCCATTTTTTCTATATCTTCTACTGTGAAATCTTTAATTCCTTTCATATTCTCTTATTATTTGTTCAAGAGTTGATTCTTCTTGAATAAAAGATCTCCTATTTTGAACTTTTAATCCATGTTCTGTTATTAATATTGTCTTTGGTATACCAATAAAACGAGACGTTTTAATTTTACTATTAACTCGTGCATTTTTTCTATCATCTACTAAAACATGCATTCCAGCAGATTCCATTTTTTCTTGTAATAAAACTAATCTGTTTAGTAGTTCTTGATTAGAGGGATTTTTTGGGATTAGGTAAACATCAAAAGGGGATAATTTTTCAGGCCATACAATCCCTTCTCTATCTCTATTTTGTTCTATAATTGCATATAATAATCTAGACATACCTATTCCATAAGTAGTTAAATAAGGATAAACTTCTTCATTCGAGTCGTCTCTAAACTTCACGTCTAATTTTCTGGCAAAAAAATCATTAAAGACTTTAAACATGGCTATTCCTAACCCTCTTTGTAATCTTATATTTTGTCCACAAACAATACATGTTTCTCTTTTTTTATCATACCTAGTTACATGATTACCTTCACATACAAATATTCTATGTTGGCCTTTATTTGTCATTAGAAGAAAATTCCCATAATTTCTATCACTAGACTCGACATAACGCAAGGTTAAATTTGATTGATTACATAAATCTTTAACTATTTTTTTAAATGAATCTACTTTCTCAATAGCAGAGTCTTTTCTATTGTGAAAGCTATATGCTTCAAAAACATCAAATTCACTGTTACTAATAAGTCCTCCAGCAGGAGTGTTATAAGAGAAAACTTCTCCAAATTGAAATAGACAAAGAGGAAGATGTCTTTTGAATAAATTATTTCTAACTAAATCATTTATTGTTTCCTCATTTGTACGAGATAAACAAAAATCTCCAAATTCTAAGGAAAGTCTGTAAACACTAGCTACATAAGAATCCAATCTACCAGTTTCTCTCAGGAATCTTGTTGGTTGTATTTTTGGAAGAGAGATCTCCTGAAACCCTTCTTTCAATGCAGAATCCCTAATTATCTTCTGTAATGAATTAAAAACCCTTCTGCCCATTGGGAGAAGGACATAAAATCTTGAGCCAGAATAATGTACAATCCCCGCTTTTTCAATTAGTTGACTCGTTTCTAATCTAGATGGATCATGATGTTCTAATATATGTGGTGCATATAAATTTTGAATTTTCATCTTAAGGTTTCAATCCTTTATCAACTCTTGGAAATTGAGAGGCACTCCAAATAAACGGCATTTCAAATAGTCCTTGAAGCAACCTTTCCCATCCCAACCCAAATCCAGAAGTTTCAACATAATTTGGTGATCTCCTAGTTTGGAGATAAGGCCCATAATCTTCCTTAGGAAGATTAAAAATTCTTGCTTTTTCTTCAAGTTCAGAAATAGAACGTACACGATGGCCGCTACCAATAATTTCTCTATATCCCGGCCAAATAAAATCTGTATTATCAGCAACCAAGGAACGTTTTTCTTTACCATCTTCTATCCATCTTTCTTCTACCCCATCAACACATGCATGATAAAATGGCACTTCTAGTAATGGAAAACATCCTATAGCAACCATACTGCCAAATATATGTGTTAACCTAACTTCTTCCCATTGTCCAAAATTTTTCATTGTAAATCTCTTATACTTATCTTGTTTAGTATCCTCATAGAGCGTATCCAGCGCTTCTCTAAATGTAATTTTTGGAATGTTTTTGATGTCAGAAGCAAATTCTTCAAGTTCTTTTACCCTATCTTTAGAAAGAAAAAATGCAATATCTTCTTCATTGTAGGTAAGCAAATCTGTGATAATCTTTCCTACCAATCCTAAAGCTATTTTTTCGTTTGTAGGCTGATCTATTTTTCCTTCGTATTCGATATGGTGAAACTCAGAAAGATGAGTCGCATCCGCTTTTTCTTTTCTGAATGAATTATATATGGAATAGACTTGATCAACACCTTGCTGTATTAGTGCAAGCTCCAAATAAATTTGAGACGATTCCGATAAAAAAACAGGTTTTTCTTCTTCAAACCATGTAAGCGTGATTGGGCATGTATCTGAAGTATAGTCTATCGCTTCCTTGCCATATACTGCTCCAGGAGAAGAAATCATTCTGGTAGTCAGAGGTAAAGCTGTAAAGAGAGCACCCATATAGTCAAAATAGTCATTAGTGCTTTTATTTATCCGATGATTAATTCTAGCAATATGTGTCCACATTTCACTGGAATAAAAGTGGGCAATTCTGTTCCTAAATTCTTCTAATGGAATCTTTACAGAAGTAACATCTTTTATCGGTTTGAATATTTTGTTTCCTTTGTAGGAAATTGTTCCATTCATATTTGCACTGTATGGTCCTAGCATTTTAACTAATAAAACCAAACCCATTTATAAAGTATTTTGAAATATATCCATTTCCTGTTCCAATATCTAATATTTTTTTATTTTGGGAAATCATTCCCACATATTCTAAAAAATCTTCATGTATTTGGTAAATTCTCCATTAGACAATTGGATCGAATCACCATCTAGAACATGTGAAACAGTTAATGTAATGGTTTGTGGTTCTGAATTACATGCACCATCAGAGCAACCATATGGGCATATTTATAGGTTTCTATGTGAGAACCCGAAGAGTCACAATAATATTCAGCTAAATAATTTTCATACCCTTCATATTCATAACATCTATCATAACCTTTCCCTTCAGAACCATAATCTATATACCCTTTTGTATAATAATCTTTTCCACCATCTGAATCATAACAATCTTTACATTTACTATTCTCACAGCCATAAGCACAATGCCAATAACGAATCCAAGTAGAACTACAATCTGAATACTGATATTTTTGTTGGATATTATTTCCAGAACATCTATATTCATTTACATATCCAGATTTACAAGAGGATGAAATTGATTGTTGTATTTCTTCTTGTTGCTGTGATTCATCCTGCTGTTCCTGATATTTCTGCTCTTGTTGATGTCTTAGTCCTTCTTCATATTGTCTTTGCTGTTCTTCTTGTATCTGTTGGTAATAGTCTTCTTCTTGCTGTCTTTGTAATTCTTCATTATAATTGTCAATTACTTTTCCAGTTATGTCATCATGCATAGAGTGACGAATTATAGAATGACGAACAGCACTTGTCATAATTAATATAAACATAATTATGAAAATCCAAATCCACCAACTACTTCCTTTCTTATTCATCATATTTGAAGTAATATTATAAAACTTAGTCCTTCAGATATTTTGTCTGCTTCGCAGGATAATATTAAAAGCAACCCTTCCTTATTTTATTAAATTTCGGCGCTTCCCGCCATCCTAGAGTTCGTTTTAATTACGCCTAACTCCCGTTAACTTAACAATACAGATTTTTGAATAAATATTTTAAACCCTCTTTCTTTTTTAAATTTATGGCAAACTATGATATAATTGGAAGCATAGCCATATTAAAATTTAATAGGGAAAAGAAAAAAGAAAAGTTAAAACAAGCAAAACAGCTTTTAAAGAGAAAAAACATTAAAACAGTTTTAGAAAAAGCAGAAAGGGTTAAAGGAAGACTTCGAACTTTTAAGACGAAATTTTTAGCTGGCGAAAAAACAAGAGAAACAGTACATAAAGAAAATAATTGTCTTTTTAAATTAAATGTCGAAACCTGTTATTTTTCTCCAAGATTAAGTGAGGAAAGAAAAGAGATAGCATCTTTTGTGAAAAAAAAAGACGCAGTACTTGTTTTATTTTCTGGTGTTGCCCCTTTTCCGATTGTTATTGCTAAACTGGCTAAGCCAAAAAAAATTGTCGCTATTGAACTGTCCAGAGAATGTAATAAATATGCTAAGGGGAATGTTAAATTAAATAAATTGGATAATGTAGAGATAATTCAAGGAGATGTTAAGAAAAAGGTCACAAAAGAACTTGGAAAATTTGATGTTATTGTTATGCCCCGTCCGAACTTAAAAGAAACTTTTTTGAAAGAAGCATTTTCTGTTTCAAAAAAAGGAACAAGAATCTACTATTACTGTTTTTGCAAAGAAAATAAACTCAACAAACTAGTTGAAGAAGTTTATAAGGAAAGTAAAAATTCAAGAAAAAAAATTAAAATTTTAAATATAAAAAAAGCAGGAGATATTGCACCTTATAAGTATAGGTATAGAATTGATATCAAAGTTTTAAATTAATAAACTAATCCCGCAAAATAATTCTGCTCAGCCATAGCGGTTTCTCCTATTAACTCTGGGATATAATCTTTATTCCCCTTAACGTATTCCACTAAATCTTTAAATGTGAAATTTTTTCTCAAGGCATAATCTGGATTACCAATTGAAGGAACTCCGAAATTCATAAGAATTCTTCTTAATGATATTGGCTTTATCTTTACTTCTTGATAGTCTTTTTCTATCTTGATTCCTCTTTTAGATAATTCTCTCTTTAATAAACTCTCAATTGTTTTCCCATTCATGTTTGTCGTATTAATCCTTAAATTAGTTTTATGTCTGCTGTATTTCATTTTTCCCTGAACTTTTATTAAATTTTCAAATGGTATCAAGAGATTTTTATTTTGTTCTAAAAGTATTAAATTTATTATATAAATGTTTTTAAATTTAACGTTTTATTTTTAAAAATGGATGCTCCAAATGATAAAATGAAAGAAGGAAAGATTTCTAAAGTTTCAGAGGCAGTTTCTAAAACTGTTTCTAAGACTGTCGAATCCTTTTCAGAAGCAGTCTCGACTATTTCTAGAAAATCAAAACAGATTCATCCAGAACTCGAGGAAATTATATCAGGCGTTTTCTCTTATATCCGAAATAGAGCAGAAAAAAAAGAAAATATTTTAAATATCGATGAGGAAGATTATAAATTTTTTGAAGGAAGAATTTCTTCTATTGATAACAAGTTAATAGTTTCAAAAAGAAACCTTTTGGAGTGGGCTTTTCTTGTTCATGATTGGAACAGACAGCATATTTTTGAAGGTTATGCTAAAGAAGCAGGATTTATAACAACACCTGTTCACGGAACTCTTATAGCAGCTCACGCTGAACAATACGTCTTGTCATATTTAAATGAAATTAACAGTTTAATTGACAGATTAAATGAAAAGAATGGACTTAGAGGGGAAAAAGCAATTGAGAAACTCTCCTACTCCAGACACAAAATCAGATTTGTAAATCCTTTATACTTGAAAAGAAGAAATGCAAAAGCAAACTGGAATCTCGATAGCATTACTGTAAAAGAAAATGGTCTTGAGTTGGGTTTTTATGGAACTGGTTTAAAAGAAAAAGAGGTTATTGTTGAATGCCCAAAAGTCAGTTTTAATATAGAAAGAAAATCTGATGTAGAAATGCTTCCTTTTTATAGGGATTATGTTAGAAAAAGCTATTTAGAAATAAAAGAAGGGGAAAGAGAAACCTTTTATAGATGTTTAGGTAAAAAATCTGGGAAACAAGTTTATTTTATGCATGTTTCTGCTTTCAGTATAGCTAGTTTGTTAGATTTATCTTCTGAAAGAACAGGAAGACCAGAGGGAACTTATGCAAGCGCCAATTTTGAATTTCACAATCTTCCTAACCCAGGGATATTTGAGGTTGTTATAAAAAAACCTCAATCTCCGAGAGAAGTAGAAGATAAAAACGGCAAAAATTGGTACGCTTATATATTTAAATCTCTCTGTGTTCAAAAAAATACGCCAATTTTAACTGGAAGAGTTGTTTGTTATTCTCCTTATAAATTTAATTTTCGTTAAATTTTCTCTTCTTCTCTTTTAATTGCTATCGGAGACTCTCCGCCATGCCAGGTGAACCTTGGTCTTATTCTTATAGGATAAATCCTCTCACTGTTGTCGTCCAGAATTATAGCAGAACCTTTTAGGTTGGGCAATTCATCCAAATATTTTCTTATACTTTCGAGAAGATATGTTTGCATTATATTATTTAATGCTGTTATGTCCGGCTGAGCCGTTACTCTGTGACTTATAATAATATCAGATTGTGTCATCACATCTTTATGAATGGCTCCGGGTTGTTGTGTTGCTAAAACAAGGGAGATGCCTGGCTGTCTTCCTTCTCTCAAAAGTTGTATTAAAGAGTCGGTAGCAGGAGTTTTCTCATTTTGAGGTAAAAACTCATGAGCTTCGTCAAGAAAAAGCCAAATCAAAGGCATTTCTTTTTTTTCGCTTCTTCCTTGTAAGGATAAAATCTCCTCTTTTTTCCTAGCAGCAATTCTTTCTACAAAAAGTTTTCTTGAAATTAAACCGATAACCAAGGCACGGACATTGAAAGTCGAAATAGAAGAATAACAGCTTAAATCAAGAATAGTAGTTTTTCCAGCTTTTATTAACTCACTTACTTCAACAGTTTCTTTTTCTGAAAAAATTCCCCATGTAGAAGCAGCTTCAAATAAGGCAGATGCAGCTTTTTTTATTTCTTCTTTTTCTTCTGAATTTTCAATTTTTTCAAGAATGTCTCTAATTGAGAAATCTTTTTCCTGCTCTTTTAAATCTGCTATAACTTTTTCAATTAATATCGATATAGGATCTATCATGTTTAAGTTAAAAGTTAAAAGCCAATCTTCTATTTCCAGTTCAGAGGCTTTAAGAGCAAATCCTTTATCCACTGGAATCTGGTTCTTTTCGTACTCTGAAAATCTTCCAAAAGGAACAAATATTCTTACAGGGAGATTTTTTGGTTTTAGTTTCCATTCTGAAAGTAAGGATTTTTCTTTTTCATTTTTATATTTCATTGTCCAAAAAATTCCCATTGTATCAAAAATAAGGGAACCAATATTATTCTTAACTTCTTCTGGTAAATCTGCTAATTCTTCAGCTATAACTCCTATACTATACGACTTTCCAGAACCTCTTTTTCCAGCTATGAGGATAACATGACTCCTTACAACATCAAGCCAGATCAAATTAGAGAGAGAAGTATAGTTACCCATTCTGACATATCCCTTACCTAAATAAATAAGTCCTTTTTCCTTAAATCTTTTTTTATCCGCTTCATCTCTTCCTATAATTATGTCATAAGGCATATTTAAAATAAGTCAAAGACATTTTTAAACTCTTTTGTGACAACCTCCTATATAAACAGAAACTTAAATAATCTTTCTCAATTAATTTACATTTATTTAACTTAAAAGATGTTATGAGAAAAGCCTCAGGCAGGATTTGCACCTGCGACCTTCTCATTACGAGTGAGATGCTCTAACTAACTGAGCTACTGAGGCATATTAAACAGATTTTATTTTTGCTTTTTCTAACCAGTCTTTCTCCTTTTGACACTCTGAACACACATAAATAAATTTGTTCTTATTCTCCTCTTTAACTTTAACTATTGTTCCTTTTAGTTTTCCATATTCTTCTTCAATTGGAGATTCACAGATAATGCACTTTGCCATATAAGAATATCGTGAGAAGTTTTATAAATATATTCTTCTTTTTTTCTTTATGCCTTTAAAAAACGATTTTTTTGATATTAAAGAAAACATTGCGTCACTCCTTTCGGAACATATCTCTTTAGAGAAGGGGGAAATTAAAAATTTAATAGAGGTTCCTCCCAGTCAAGATTTTGGAGACTATGCGTTTCCTTGTTTTATTCTGAGTAAAATTTTAAAAAAATCTCCAAAGGAAATCGCTGAAATTCTTGCTTCTAAAATCAAATCAAGTAAGAACATTGAAAAAATTGAAGCAAAAGGTCCTTATGTCAATTTCTTTATTAATAGGAAGTTAATGGCAGAAGAGATTTTAAAAATCAATGAGAATTACGGAAGAAAAAAGAAGAAAAAAGAAAAAATTATGGTCGAATTCTCTCAGGCAAATACACATAAAGCATTTCACATCGGGCACCTTAGGGGAACAAGTTTGGGGGAAAGTATAGCAAGAATTTTGGAATTTTTAGGAAACAAAGTCATTAGAGTTAATTATCAAGGAGATACTGGAATGCATGTGGCGAAATGGTTGTGGTGTTATTTAAAATATCATAAAAAAGAAAAATTAAAAGAGGATGAGAGATGGATAGCCAATATATATGTAGATGCTGTGAGGAGATTGGAAAACGACAAAACAGAAAAACTTCAAAAAGAAGTAGAAGAAATTAATAGAAAACTCGAAAAAAAAGAAGATAAAGAATTGAATAAATTGTGGGAATGTACACGAAAAATCTCTCTCAAAATGTTTGAAAGAATATATAAAGAACTCGATACCAAATTTGACAAATATTTTTTTGAAAGAGAAGTTGAAAAGAGAGGAAAAGAAATCGCAAAAGAACTTTTAAAGAAGAAAATAGCAAAGATTTCAGAGGGAGCAGAAATTGTAGATTTGAAAAAATTCGGACTCGGCGTTTGGATTTTGTTGAGAAAAGATGGTACTGTTCTTTATTCTGCCAAAGATTTAGCGTTAGCAGAAAAAAAATTTACTGATTTCAAAATTGATAAAAGCATTTATGTTGTTGGAGCAGCTCAAAAACTTCATTTTGAACAGCTTATGAAAACACTCGAAATTATGAAATTCAAAAACTTAAAGAATATTAAAATTATTCATTTTCAAGAAGTCAGGTTCCCCCATGGCAAAATGTCTTCAAGAACAGGCGAGAATATACTTTATTCAGATTTCAAATCAGAGTTGATTGATTACGCGAAACAAGAAATTAAAAAGAGACACCCAAATATATTCAAGCCAATTCTTGAAAAAAGAGCGTTAGATATTTTTATATCGGCTATAAAATATTCGATGTTAAAACAAGATCCAAATAAAAATATTATTTTTATCAAGGAGGAGGCTTTTAATTTTGAAGGGAATACAGGGCCTTACTTGTTATATAGTTACGCAAGAGCATCTTCCATATTAAAAAAGGCAAAAAAAGTAAAGAAGAAAGTAAAATTCTCTAAATTAACGAATCAAGAGATAGCTTTGATTAAAAAAATATTTCTATTTCCAGAAATTGTTGAAAAAGCAGGACAATCATTGAACCCAAGTTTAATTGCTAATTACAGTCATGAACTTGCACAATTGTTTAATGAATTTTACCATTCCTGTAGAGTTATCGGAGAAAAATCCGAGGAGTTTAGATTAAAACTTGTAGATGCTTTTAGGATCTGCATAAAAAATGCTCTTTATCTGCTCGGTATTAAAGTTTTAGAAGAGATGTAAGATTCCTAATTAAAAACTTAAAGATACAAAACTCTCTCTTTTTTCGGCCTTTTTCTCGTTAATTACAATTTCAAAGCCACTTCTTATTTCTCTTGTTTCTATTTTTTCTTTTTACTTCGTTGATTTAATTCTGCTTATAGGGTTCATATTGTTCCAAGATAGCTCAAATAACTGCTCCAATGCAGGTGCGAAGAACTCTGTATTTATCCACACTCCCAAGTCATAGTTAGGATGGACCTTTTCATCATCCATCAACATAAATAAAATCTGTTCTCCATCAACAATCATGAATCTCGCTTTTAATCCATCCATGTTTCTTATTTCTGCAACTTTACTAAAATCTTTAGCAACTTTTAAATTCTGACTATTTATTGGAGCTGCTATCCTTATCTTCACTCCTCTTTTCTTTGCTTTTTCTAGAGAAGGCATTAAAACCTCTAGTTTCCTATTTAATCCATCAGCTGTCGTAACAAGGGTTATTGTTTTTTTTGCCTCCCTTATCATCATATCCAGATGATTATATAAATTCTGTCTTCCTCTTAAACTTCCACTTAAATCTGCTGGTTGAACGAACTTAACTCCTTGCGTGAATAAAATATTTAATTCTTTCAAAACATCGTCATCCTTTAAACTTTCTAACCTTTTACTTTTGTTCTGCGCTTCTATCATTAGATTTTTCTTTACTCTCTCAATAACTTCTTCAGGCTTTAATGCAACAAATTTAATTGGCTTTCCGAGCTTCATTACAATGAATCCTTTTTTCTCTAAACTTTCTAGGATATCATAAGTCCTACTTCTTGGAACATCACTTATATTGCTAAGTTCTCCTGCAGTACTAACGCCACGAGAAAGTAAAGCCGTCCATACTTTTACTTCATACAGATTCAAATCGAAAATTTTTCTCAATCTGCTTAAAAACTCCTCTTTCACAATCATTTTTTAACTCTTTTTTTACTACTTTGGTAGCAGGGAACTAAATTTTCCCATCTGTCGAAATTTTAAAGTTTATACAGTATTTAAATCTTTTCTTTTTTACTTTTATTTTTAATAAAAAATCTTAAAATTTGTAAATCTCATATTTTATTAAAAAGAATAATGATTTTTTTATCTTTTATTTTTTCTTCTACTTTGTTTTTGTATTTCTCTTCGTGTTTAATATCTTGAGCAATTGTTATTTCAGAAGAATTCGTCCTTTCTTTTATAAAATCTTTTTGAGGTTCTATTATTCTTTTTAAGTTTTCATCAACAATTAAAGCAAGCTTGATTTTGTCTTTCTTAATAAATCCTTCTTTTTTACGAGCAGCTTGAACTTTTCTTGAAATTTCGCGGGCAAAGCCTTCTGACTCTAACTCAGGAGTAATTTTCGTATCAAGTTCTACGTTCAATTTTCCTTTTTTAATTTCGAGTTTTTTCACATTTAATTGATTAGCAATTATCTTCTGTAATTCATTGCTTAAAGATTTATCCGTGCTGATTATAGCTTTTTTTAAGGGCCATCTTAATCCAATTTTAGCTTTATCTCTTTCAGAAAGACCTTTTTCAATAATATTTAAAACGACTAAAAAATCTTCTTCCAACTTTTTGTCAATTAATCTACTTTCTGGTTTTGGAAATTCAGATAAATGAATCGACTCCTCCTTTACAATTTTAGTTTTTCTCAATTCTTGCCAAATTTGTTCTGTTACGAATGGAGTTACAGGAGCGAGAAGTTTTAACAAACCAAGCCTAATTTTGTTTAGAACTTCATAAGTTTCTTCTTGCCTTTCTCTTATTATTTTAATATAAGTCTTTGACAAATCAACAATCAAAAAATTTTCAATTAATTGAACGACTTCTGAAAATTTAAATTTATTATAATTTTCTATAACTTGTTTAACCAATGAATTAAACTTACTAACTATCCATTTATCCTCTACTTTAAGATTCGATTTTTTATTTTTTAATTGATCAATAAAATTATTAACATTAATTAAAATTCTGAATGTCTTTTCGATTTCCTTAAACTCATTTTCGTTAAAAGCAAAATCTTCTCCTTTTGAAATTTTTGCAAAATAATATCTTAAATAATCTCGCGAGTACTTTTTAATTATCTCGCCTGGAAAGATAATATTCCCTCTCGATTTTGACATTTTTCTTTTTCCTAAGTCCAAGACCATTCCATGAACAACAATATTTCTAAATGGTTTTTTGTCAAATTTTATTTCAGAAAGAATTAATTGGGAGTTCCACCATCCTCTAATTTGGTCTTTTCCTTCGATATTTAAGTTGGCTGGCCAGAATTTCTTGAATTGTTTTTCATTTAGAACAGCCCAACTGCTTACACCCGAATCAAACCAAACATCCAATACTTCCTCGACCCTTTTCATTTTTCCACCACATTTACATTTTAGAAAAACATTATCAATATCAGGTTTATGAATTTCATTTATTTTTTTCTTCGATAATTTTTCTAACTCCTTAACACTTCCGACGACAATTTTATTGTCGCATTTTTCACAAATCCAGATGGGTAGGGGAGTTCCCCAGTATCTTTTTCTAGAAACAGGCCAATCAGAAATCCCCTCTAACCAAGCTTTCATTCTTAATTTCATATAATTAGGAAGCCAGTTTGTTTCTGAATTTTCTTTTAATAACTTGTCGTGAATATCTGAAATCTTAAGGAACCATTGTGGTAAAGAAATCATTAATAATGGCGATTTACATCTCCAACAAAGAGGATAATCATGAGTGTAATTTAATTTATAGACTAGCTTATTTTCTTTTTCTAAATCTTCAATAATTTCTTCGTCAACAACTCTTGCTTTTTTATTTGCATATTTTCCAGCGTCCTCTGTTAAAAGCCCATTGATGCCTACAGGGGAAGGCATGTCTAGACCATATTCTTTTCCCACCTCATAATCTTCTTTTCCATGACCTGGGGCGCAATGAACCAATCCTGTTCCTTCTTCTAAATTGACGTATCTTTTAGATAACACTATTTTATAAGCATTCTTTACTTTTAAATTTAAATTTTTAAAAAGAGGATTTTCATATTCCCATCCTTCCATTTTTTTTCCTTTAAAAATTCTTTTGAGAGTATAACCTATTCCTAGCTCCCCCATAATTTTCGGAATAAGTTCTTTTGCTATAATCCATTTTTCCCTGTTTGAAAGCTCAATTTCTGCATAATCAAAATCAGGATTAACCATCACTCCTGTATTTCCTGGTAAAGTCCAAGGGGTCGTTGTCCAAATTATTAAATAAGTATTTCCCTTCTTCTTCAGAGGAAATTTTACAAAAATAGAAGTATCTTCTTGATTTGCATATTCAATTTCATTATAAGCAACAGCTGTCTCGCATCTAGGACAAACATGAATGGGGTATTTTCCTAAATACAAAAGTCCTTTTTTATCTGCAACTTTAAAACAATCCCAAATTTTTTCAATATACTCTTTATCTAATGTCAAATAAGGATTTTCGAAATCCATCCAAACACCCAAATTTTCAAATTCGTCATTCATAACTCCAATAAATCTTGTAGCAAATTCTTTGCATTTATTGATAAATCTCTTTACTCCATATTTTTCAATATCTTTTTTTGATTTACTGCCTATTTCTTTTTCTATTTGAAACTCGATCGGAACTCCGTGAGTATCATAACCTGCTTTATCAAAAACATCTTTGCCTTGAAGCCTTTGGCTTCTCATGGCAATATCTTTAAGGACTTTATTTAAAGCTGTACCCATATGGATATGCCCTGTCGCATAAGGAGGCCCGTCCATCATATAGAATGGATCTCCTTTAGCATTTTTTCTTTTGCTTTTTTCATAAATTTTATTTTTCTTCCAGAACTTTAGAATTTCTCTTTCATGAGAATTTCTGTCCCGTTCAGATAATAATTTCTGAAAATCTGGTTGTTTTTTTGAATTGTTTTTATTTTCTTGCATTTTATTGTTAAATTTTTATTATTTTTAAATTTGTCTCATAAATATTTTTTCTTACACCCTACATTAATTTCTTCTTGTTTATTTGCTTTTTTTCTTGTGTTAGCCTGATACTTGTCTTATTCATATAGACCAGAGTACCTCTTTATAATTTAAATAAATCCTATGTGGTTATATATTAAGATAAGACTTTTTTAAAGGGATTTAAAAACAATTACTCCAAACCAATTTCATCTTTAATTTTTTGCATTGCTTTAATCGCTATTTCAAAAAATTCATTTAACTCAAGGCCGGTTTGTTCAATCTCTCTTATAATTTCTCTGTTGCAATTTGCTGCGAAAGTTTTATCTTTAAATTTCTTTTTTAAACCTTTAACTTCCATATCACTTATTTTCTTGCCTCTCATAAGCGCATACGCATGTATTAATCCACTAATTGTCTCACTCGCTGCTAGAGCATGTTCGATCTTTTTTTCTCGTTTTTTATCTGCTAAAGCCGGAATTTCAGAATACCCATAAGCATGTGATTGAAGAATTTGAATAAATTCGTTATCAAAGCCTTTTTCCTTCAAAATTCCTTCTGCTTTAATACAATGTTCCTTTAGATTTTCTTTAGTTAAAGCCCAATCAACATCATGTAAAAGTCCTAACATTCCCCAATATTCAACATCTTCTCCCAATCTTTCAGCTACTCCTCTCATTATAGCTTCTGATTCTAAATAATGATTCCAGTCAGATTGTTGTTGGGGCATTGATTTTAAGAGTTCAATTGCCTCTTCTCTTGTGATTGGTAACATTTTAAGCTTATAATTTTTCTTTGTTTATTTTTCAAATCTTCTTAAAGCTTCTTCTTCTAAAAAATGAAGCTTTCCAGTAATAATAAAACAAAAAGGTTGCGAAATTTTTTGCTTTTTTAAACTATCGATCTTCCCGTATAGTATCTTATTTTCTTTTGTTCCTAATTTAGAACATACAATAATCTTCTTAAAATTAATCTTCTTTTTTTCAGCTTCTTTTTTCAATCTACTTATTGCTTCTTCATAGCTCATACCAATATCAACCAATATTAAACTATGTGCTCCAATTTTTTGATTTTCTTTAACATACTTCATAAATTCAACTTCTTGTTTTGGCATACTTGCTGTTTTTCCAAATTTGTATAACTGCAAACCAGTTTCTGCTATTCCATCGAAGATAGAAGCAGAATGTATGACTTTATAAGGAATTTCTTCTTTTTCGCATTTCAATATAAGCGATATGTGGGTGGTGGCTGCTAAAGCATTTCCATAAATTAATAATGCTATATCTTTTTTCTTAGCTTCATTTACAAATTCTTCATTCTCCACTTTTTTTCTATTTAATTCTTCAATTTTCTTTCCTAAAAATTTTTCAAGTCTTTCTTTCTTGTAAGGAAAATCCACAGTATAATTTTCAAGATAGATTTTTTGACATTTTTTTACAACTTCGAAACCTTCTAAACTAATTCCCTCTTCGTTCAATCCCAGACCTATAAGATAAAATGTCATTTTGATAAATAAAACTCTCCTTTTTAATTATACCTTATTTTACCTTTTAAAATCCATTTTTAATAAACTTTTTATCGTAACTTTTCCAAATGGATATTAAACATAAAATTATTATAAAAAATAAGGTTAAAATTACCGGAACTTTAATTAAAAATCTACTAAAAGAGATAATGACAACAATCACTAAGGATATGGCTGAAAGAATAATAAACCACTTTCTTCCTGCTTGCAACTCATCTCTAGCTAACCAAGCTAGTAAGTAGCTCACTGGAAAACTTGCTAAAAGTATTAAAACATAAAACAATCTCCACATACAAAAATTAATTCTTTATTGTTTTTAAATATAATGAATTAAAGTTTAAATCTACTTTTATCCTTAAAATAATAGACTTTTTTATTAATAAGGAAATTTTAAATAAAGTTATGTTACTATTAATATTGAGGATTATTTGATCCTTTACCAGTTTTAATATCGAATGATATGAGAATTAAAAGATGAGATTCGCAGTAGTTTATTCAAGGAAAGATAAAGCTGGAATAAATATAGTTGAAAAGCTCAAACAGGTAGGTTTCATTCCACAAATTCCAATTATTGAATTAAAAAAAGAAACAATCTACTCGGAATTTTTTGAAAAAAAATATCCTGAACTTAGAAATATCGATTTTATTGTTTTTGCGTCGCGGCACGCGTCAAAAGAATCTCGCAAAACACTTTCTTTACACGCTCCTGGAAACTGGAGGGGAGCAGATTATGGGGGGAAAGTAGGAAAAGTTTGTAAGACTTCAGCATTTATCTTGAAGTATCTTTTTCAACAATTAAATAAACAAGCTGAAATAGAGAATCTTAAAGATTATGAAATAACCTTAGAGTGTACTCATCATGGTCCTTTAATAGATAAGCCTTGCTGTTTTATTGAATTAGGTTCAACAGAAGAACAATGGAAAGAGGAAAAACCAGCCAAAGTCATCGCTAAAACGATACTTTCTTTACAGAATTATCAAAGAGAGAACTGGATTCCTTCAATAGGTATTGGAGGACCGCATTATTGTCCCAACTTTAATAAAATCCAATTAAATAGCGAATATGCAATATCTCACATAATTCCTTCGTATGTTTTTCCATTGACAGAATCTATTCTAAAAGAAGCAATTAAGAAAACAGAAGAGATTGTCGGTAAAGTGATAATTGATTGGAAAAGTATGAAAAGTGAAGAAAGGAAAGAAATTATCAATTTAATAGAAAATTCAGGTTTAGAAATCAAAAGGACAAGCGAAATTAAAAAATAATTATTTATTTTTTCGTTCTACTTTTCTCTTCATTAAATTAGAAAGTCGGGGCCACTTTTCTTCCAATGTTGGCTCCCTTTTCTGGAAAAAAATTCCGATTGGAATTTTTCCATTTTTGCTGTTGTAATCCCATTCATCTGCTAACTCTAAAGCCCTTCGCATATCTCCTTTATTATCTTTAATTACATAAGTCAGTTTCCCAATTTCATTCATATCTTTATTAAACTGTAAACAGGGTTGTATAACTTCAACAAAAGAAAAACCTTTATGTTTTATAGCAGCTTCTAAAATTTTAGTTGAGTGTTCTAAATTTAATGCGTATGTTCTTGCAACAAATGTTGTTCCACTTACAAGAGCTAATTTTATAGGGTTAATAGGAACATTATGTTGTCCTTGAGGTTCTACTTTACTTTTGTAACCTTGTTGTGTTGTAGGAGTTGGTTGGCCAGTAGTCAAAGCAAAAGCTTGATTATCATGAACAACTAAAGTAATATCTGCATTATATCTTCCAGCATGAATAAAATGAGCCATACCTTCAGCATAAGTGTCTCCATCACCTGCAAAACCTATAACACTTAAATTAGGATTCCCCAACTTTATTCCTAAAGCTGTTGGCAAAACTCTTCCATGTAGTCCATAAAATCCACTCACATTTATATAATCAAAAATTTTGGCATGACAGCCTATTCCGGTTACAATTGCGATATTGTTTTGTTTCAGTCCTTCTTTTATTAATTTAGCAAAGACTCTTTTTACACTTTCAAGTATCATAAAATTAGGACAGCCAGGACACCACGTTATTTCATTTTTCGTAGATAATCTCTCTTTCAAGCTCATTTTATTTTCAAAATCTCCTTCTTTAATTCGTCTGAACAAAATGGCCTTGCATCATATTTCAATATTCTATTTTTAATTTTTATTCCCGTTTTCTCTCTAATTAGTCTTCCAAGTTGACCTGTAACATTATTCTCTATCAAAATTATATTTTCTGCTTTTAACAGCTCTTTCTTTATCTCGTCTGATAACGGCTTTAAATATAAAACCTGTAAAAATTTAAAATCCAAATCAGAAATGGCGTCTAGGATAGCTCCTTTTGTTGAGCCCCATCCAACAATAAGATTTTTGCTATTTTTATTACCATGAATTTTTATCATTTCAAATTTTTTAACTTTATTTTTAATCTGTTGGTATTTCTTAATTCTTTTTTCTGCCCCTTCTGCAGTTAATCTTGAATCTTCTGTCGTATTCCCTTTTGAATCATGTTCGTAACTGTTAGCTTTCACTATATCTTCTCCTGGAATTTTTCTTTTAATTTCTATTTTTAATGGTTTACGAGGATTTCTGTCTGATGAAAATTCGGATTCGGCAAGGTGTTTATCGCTTAGCACTATTGATAATGTTCCAAATTTCTCAGCCAAATACATGGCTTCGTTTGTTTTTTCTATGCACTCAATTGGGTCGCCAGGCGCTATGACCACTCTGGGAAATTCTCCATGCCCCGCTCGCAAGGCAGAATCTAAATCCCCTTGGGAAGTGTAAGTAGGAACTCCTGTTCCAGGCCCTGGTCTCGAGCAATAATAAATAGTTAATGGAACTTCTGATTGTCCTTGCAAACTTAGAGCTTCTGTCATTAAGTCGACACCACCTCCAGAACTTCCTATCATAACTTTTGCTCCTGCAAAACTTGCTCCTAATGCAGCATTAGCCACTGCTATTTCATTCTCCGGAATAAAGACCATATATCCATATTTTTCTTGTTGCCCTGCTAATTCATGCAAAACACCAGTCGAAGGAGTCATTGGATATCCGATATATAAGTCAATTCCAGAATTAATCGCTCCTTGAGCTATGGCTTGACTTCCAGTCATGATTGAAATTTTATTTTTTAATTTTTTTAATTTAAATTTTTCTTTTTGGCTTTTATACCCTCTCTCAGCCGCTTCACTACTTTTTTCGTTACGAAATCTTTTTTTAACCTCATCTATTAACAACTTCTTATCTATTCCAAGAACCTTAATTAAAGCTCCTGCAAGAGCGATATTCAGGTTTTTTCCTAAATTTTCAAACCCTTTATCTGTTATGATAAATCCCTCTCGTTTCAATTCTGATTTATGTTTTTCGATTGTTTTTTCATCTAGAGCAACTATCCCATCTAACTCGCTTTCGTGACTTCCTACTTTTTTATCACTTATACTTAAAACATTAAAATTGTGGCCTCCCCGTATAAGAGAAGGGTAATCTCTATAATTAAAAGTAAAATAACCGTATTTTACTAAAACTGAAGAAACAATTCCAGACACAGCATTTATACCCTGTCCTGCTTTCCCTCCAATAAGAACATTAAGTCTCATTTTATTTTATTCTGATTAAACTTTTCTAAAAGTTCTTTTTTTATTTTTTAAAGTTTATTAAGTAGAATTTTCTTTAAGTACTTCTTTAATTCTTTCAACAGCTTCTGGATTAACTAATGTCATTAAACCTTTTGGTTCTTCGTTATTTAATAGATTTTTCAAGATTCTCCTCATTATTTTTCCGCTTCGAGTTTTTGGAAGGTCATTAACAAAATAAATTTTTGAAGGGCGGGCTGTAGGTCCTATTTTTTTGTCAACATGTTTTTTCAGTTCTTTTTCTAAATTAATAGAAGGTTCACCTCTTTCTAAAACAACAAATGCGACTGGTACCTGTCCTTTAATTTTATCTGGTATTGGGACAACTGCAGATTCATTTACATATTTACTATCATTTATGGCGTTCTCAAGTTCTGCTGTAGCTAACCTATGTCCCGCAACTTTCATAACATCATCTGTTCTTCCTGTAACTCTTATTAAACCATTTTTGACATAGGCACCATCACTTGTATTATAATATCTTTTTTTGAATTTTGTCCAATAACGCCAATAAGTTTCAACATATTTTTTGTGATTATTATAAACGCCATGCAACATTCCTGGAGCAAATGGAGGAACTTGAACTAAGAAACCTCCTTTTCCTTCTTTAACTTTTTTCCCTTTTTCGTCAACTACAATATGTTTTGTTCCTGGAAAACTTTTTCCTGCTACAGTCGGAATAAAAGGACCTATACCTGGCAAAACATTAATTGAAGTTCCGCCAGTTTCTGTTTGCCACCAAGTGTCAATTATAGGACATCTTCCCTTACCAATTTTTTTGAAATACCACATCCAAGTATCTTCATCTATTGGTTCTCCGACAGTTCCTAAAATTCTCAGACTATTTAGTTTGTATTTTTTTAACCATTTATCTCCCACTTTCATAAACATTCTAATTGCAGTGGGAGCAGTATAAAATACAGTGACTTTATTTTCATCTATAATTTTCCACCATCTTCCCGGATTAGGGAAATCAGGAGCTCCTTCATAAATTAGAGTAGTAGAGCCATTTAACAGGGGGCCATAAAAAGCATAAGTATGTCCTGTAATCCAACCAATGTCTGCAGTGCACCACATAATATCATCTTCATGTAAATTAAAATTCCATTTGGTAGTCCAATATGCTTGAACAGCATAACCTCCTGTATCATGGACTATTCCTTTTGGCTTACCAGTTGTTCCACTTGTATAAAGAATAAACATAATATCTTCTGAATTCATTATTTCAGGTTTGCAATAAGAATAAGCTTTTTCAATTTCTTTTTGGAAATCTAAAAATTTTCCTCCCCTCTTCTTTTTCCTTAATCTAGAAACTACAATAATTTTTTTGACAGTTGTTTTTTCTGTAGCTTTTATAGCTTTTTCCAGTAAATTTTCTTCCTTTCCTCTTCTATAATAACCATCGGCTGTTATTAATAATTTAGCTTTTCCGTCTTGAATTCTTGCTTTTAAAGCATCTGCCGAAAATGCTGAAAAAACAACAGAGTGTATAGCACCAATTCTTGTGCAAGCAAGCATGGCTATTAAAGTTTCAGGAAGTATTGGCAAGTATATAGCCACCACATCTCCTTTCTTAATTCCTTGTTTTTTTAAGACATTTGCGAATCTATTGACTTTATCGTATAATTCAGCATAATTTAGTTTGATTGGTTTTTCCTTTGTCGGCTCTGGAATCCATATGAGCGCCGTCTTACTTCCCTTATCTAAGTGTCTATCTAAACAATTAACACAGAAGTTTAGTTTTCCATCTTTAAACCACTCAAAATATGGAAGTTTTTCTTCATAAGTTTTTTTCCATAATTCTTCCCATTTTATTCCTTCTTTCGCTTTTTCTTCCCAGAATTTAACAGGATTTCTCGATGCTATTTCGTATATCTTCTCATTAGAAACCCACGCAATTTTCTTCATCTCTTTACTTGGCCAGTATATTTTTCCTTTTTTTATTATGTATTTTTTAGGTTTCATTTTTTTTACCTTTCTTTTTTGATTTAAATTTTTCAATTATTTGACAAATTTAATAATCCTCTTTAAACTACACATTTCATTTTATCCAATATCTTTTGTCACTGATTCCTTTCTCCCATAACATTTTAGTATATCCTGTGTTATCAATTTGTTCTTGTTTTATTCCTAATTCTTTTAAAGTTTGTCTGATTTTATTTTTTGCTTTCTGCATTTCAGAGGGTTGGCATAAATATTCAATTTCCATAAAATAGCCAAGATGTTCAACTTTATTTATTTCAATAACAATCCTTTTATCTTTTTTATGCACATAAGATTCCGAGGTTTTTCTTTTTTTCATCCATTCTCGGAAGCCAAGATCTTTAAATAATGCCAAGAGTTTGTCAACATCCTCTTTGTTTTTTAAAGTAAACTCAAATTCTTGTTTAACAACAATATCTTTATCCCAATATTTTTTCAGCCATTTTTTAAAATTAACTTCATATTTGTCAGGCTTTTTTCTAATTCTAAAAGCTTTTTTCGGATATTTTTTCCTTATAAATCTCCTTAAAGCAAAATAATCGTCTCCTCTTTCCTCTTTTTTAACTAATCTAGCTATTTTCAGAATTTTTTTTCTTAGTTCAGGAACTTCATCTTTTCTTAGCTTAACCTTTGTTTCAACCTCTAGCCACGCCATTTTTCCTTTTTTTATGTCTTTTATAAAAAAAAGATATTTAAATATCTTTGGATAATGGACAATATGAAATTGAAAGATATTGAAATGTTTTGGAAGTCAGTTTTACATTCTCAATACTTTCCTTCTAAAGAGAATAATAGCTGTTGGTGGGATGTTACAGAACAAGAAAAATTAGAGAAAATAGTTAGGCATTTGTCAGATCCGAATACAAAAGAAAGGAAAAAAATAAGAGAGATATTAGTTAAAAACGATATTTATAGTGTTTTAGATGCGGGATGTGGTGTCGGAACAGAATTAGAGAGTTATAAATCTCACAACATGGATATAGAATATGTAGGAATGGAAAAAAGTAATAGAATGTTAGAAATTGCAAAAACAAGACATCCTTATAACAAATTTGTATATGGAGATGTCAATGAAATGCCGTTTCCTGATAATTCTTTTGAAGCTGTAATTTTAAAACATGTTTTAGAACATCTGCCTGATTATAGATCTGCTGTCAACGAAGCTGTCAGAGTTGCTTCAAAAATTGTAATCATCGATTTTTTTCATAAACTTTGGCCATTTGATTTTAGAAAAAGACATAGAGAAGGTTTTTGGGAAAATTGGTATAGTAAAAGAAAATTTGAAAAATTTATAACAGATTTGCCAGTATCAAATTATGAGGTATTTACCACTACCGGAACATCCAGACAAACAGCAGAAATTTATGTCTTACACAAAGAAAGATTTATATGATATGCTAAAACCTTTTAAAATAATAGTAAATTAAATTTCAACATTTTTTCATATGAAGATTGCAAAAGTTATGGACCTGCCGTTACATTATGGTTCTTGTCCAAAGTGGCTTTACCCAAGGATGAAAAATTTAGCGGAGAAGATACTTATGATTTTGTGTGAAGAATACGGCGAAAAGAAATTACTGGAAAGGCTTTCTGATCCTTTATGGTTTCAGGCTTTTGGTTGTGTTTTAGGATTTGACTGGCATTCTTCAGGATTAACAACAACAACGACGGCGGCAATTAAAGAAGCTTTACAAAAAGCTAATCTTAGTATTTATGGAGCCGGAGGGAAAGGCAAAACTTCAAGAAAAACAATTCAAGAAATTAAAGAGAATGCAGAAAAATTAAATTTATCTGATACTAAAATAAAAGAACTTACAAGAGCGAGTAAATTAGCTGCGAAAGTGGATACAGCAGCTTTACAAGATTCTTTTGTTTTGTATCACCATACATTTTTTTTCTCGAAAAATGGTTGGGCAGTTATACAACAAGGAATGTTACAAAAAGGAAATTATGCTAGGAGATATCATTGGAATAATACAGAAAATTTTCTCAACGAACCACATAAAGCTGTTTGTTGTGATAAAATTGTAAAGCCATTAAACATGGTAACTAAAGAAACAGAAGAAGCAAGAAAAGCTAGTTTAGACATAGCTAAAGATTATAAAAGTTATTTTTATAATGTCGGCAAAGAAGAAATTAAAGGACAAACCTCTTTGTTAGATTTTGGAGGAGTAGATATCATAAAATTCAAAAAACAGCATTTTCCAAAAATACCTTTAAGTTACCAAAACTTGCAAACTTTAAAACAAATTAGAGAGTATCAGCCAAAAAATTATGAAGAATTGCTTTTATTTAAGGGGGTAGGTCCTAAAATTATTAGAAGTTTGGCATTAGTTTCAGAACTCGTTTTTGGAACAGAATTATCCTGGCGCGATCCAGTAAAATTCTCTTTTGCTCATGGAGGAAAAGACGGTTGGCCTTATCCAATTAACAGAAAACAATTTGATCAGAGTATAGAAATTCTTGCCCAAGCAATAAAATCAGCTAAACTCAAACAGAAGGATAAATTTAGAAGTCTAAAAAGATTAAAGAAGTTTGTACAGAATTAATTTTGTTGTTTCACTCAAAAAAGAAATCTTCATTCAATAAATCAGAATTAGCAATTATATCTGTAGCTGTTATAATTCCCACTAATTTTTCATTATTCATTACAGGCAATCTCTTTATTTTTTTTTCAGTCATAAGTAAGGCGGCGTTATCCAAACTTTCATCTTGATTTATAGTTATAACGTTTTTTGACATAATGCTAGAGATTTTTTTATTAAGAGAAGAAATATTTCTCAAAATATCTTTTTCTGTTATTATACCTTTTATCTTATTATTCTTTAAGAAAATTAAACTTCCTATATTTCTACTAGACATTATTTTTGCAGCCTCTTTGACAGAAACATCATGCTCAATTACAACTGCCTTATTCATTATCTCTTTTACTTGCATTACAGATTAAAAAAATCGTAAGTATTTAAATTTTTTTTATCTTTAAATTTTCCACTTTCCTTTATCCTGTATTACTTTTCCATCTAAAATTATTCTTGCCTTTGACATGTCTTTAACAATATCCCAGTGTATAGCTGAGTCATTTCCACCACCGTTTTCTTTATATGCCATTCCCAGAGCTAAGTGGATTGTTCCAGAAATTTTTTCATCAAACAACAAATTTTTCGTAAATTTTTTTATTGAAGGATTCAAGCCGATGCCGAACTCTCCTACATATGACGCATTTTCATCTGTATTTAATATTGTTTTTAAAAAATCTTCATTTTTTTCAGCTTGTGCCTCTACAACTTTTCCATTCTCAAATTTTAAGTATACTCCAGAAACTTCCTTTCCATCACGTATTGCAGGGTATTCGAATTTTATCCATCCTTTTAAACTTTCTCTAACAGGAGCCATAAATACTTCTCCGCCAGGCATATTTTCTTCTCCTTTATCTGCAACTGCATTTTTTCCTTCAATGGAAAATTTTAAATCGACATTTTTTCCTTTCAACCACACTTCGTTTCCTTTTTCAAACTTTTTTCTAATTTTTTCTATTCTTTTACTTAATTTTTTCCAATTTTGCAGACAGGCAGAATAGACAAAATTTTCGTATTCTGTTAAAGACATTTCTGCTTCTTGTGCAAAGGAAGGGCATGGAAATCCTACTGTACATCTTCTTATCTTTTCTTTTTCATTAACAATGTAATCTGATATGGGTTTAATTATTCTCTGCCTCATAGCGATTTTCTTCGCATCTATAGAGGTTAATTCTCTTGTATTGTTCTCTGTATAAATTCCTATATATTTTTGCGCATTTTTTACAATATAATCCAGATGATCCGGAAATTTTTCAATTTGGTGTTTTTTAGCATACTTATAGAAAAAAGGAGTTAATCCTTTAGGAGATACTTTTAAAATTGGGTAAGCTCCCTTTAAAATTACTTCTTTGTATAGAGCAATAATAAAATCCTCTGCTTCTGTTCCTCCCGAGATTATTACATTCTCACCTTCTTTAATTTTTAGAGAATAATCCACGACAAGTTTCGCTAAAGCTCTTGTTCTTAAATCAATGGCCATTTTACTTCCCCTCTGTGAAATTTAACTCCGGTTACAAATTTACTTACCCATTTTACCCAGTCAACACACGATTCATAATTGCAGACATTCTTAAATTTTCCGAATATAATAATTTCTTTTAAGTCATTTAAGATTGTTTCATCATTATCTACATTTATTTTTTTTGAAAATTCTATATATGATAAACCTGCATTCTTAATCCAATGGGCGTTTGATGTAGCTATCCATGATTTTCCATGTTTTTTCGCTATTTTTTGAGTCATTCTATTTGCCATTTTTGTAAATGAATGAACATATGGCACTAAAAATAGGGGATAAGGAAATATCATTTCTGAGTTATGCCCTTCTACTGCAGTATACTCTTGAATATATTCTTCTAATAATTTCTTTCCCATACCTCCATCGTTTTTACAAAGAGGATGCTCTGCTATTTGAATTAAACCATTATCTTTTCCGAACTCTATAGTATCTCTTAATGACATAAAATTTGGAACTTTATTGCTCCCAACAACAAGATGGTTTATCTTTCTTCCTTTTTCAGAAACAATTACTGTTTGACTGTTCAATAAATAAACTCTCTTGCCGTTTTTTTCGACAATAATGACATTTTTTCCTAACTTATCAGCTTTGTATTCTTTTGGTAAAGAAGAAATAAATTTTGTTAAATAGCCTAATCTGTCATTGATACTATTTTCAGAAATTTTATCTGCACTGCTTGTGATAGCACAAAAATCTAAATCTTTTTCAAAACAAGAATCTGCTATTTCTTTCAAAAGGTTTTTCCTTTCATATCCTTGGGTTTTTATCCAATAAGGATGGAATCCAATTAATCCGTGCATATGTAAATCTGCTTTCATTTTATGCTCCACGGAAACTTCGATGCAAATCGAGGCCCATCCTACTACAAAAAAACATTCTATTTATAAATCTTGCTGTTGTTACCATTCTTAAATAAATATAGATTAGAACTATAAAGATATATAAAATTAAAGGATTGTTTTTTTAAATAAAACTCACAAAAACTAATCTCATTCTTCATTGTATGGATAGCAAAAAAAACAAATATAATTTCTTAACAAGTTAAAACTAGAACTGCTAAAATATGATTCTATACAACATATTCTTTTTTACTTTAACCTTCAATCTCTTCTAAAGTTTCTTCTTCAGCCGATTCACTTTTCTCTAATGTTTCTTGATTTTCCAGTTCTTTTACTGTTTCTGTTTGCTCTTCTTCTACTTTCAAGTCTTCTTCACTTATGCTATTTATTATTTCTCTAAAAGCAGAAAAAGATTCAGCAGGAATTTTTGTTCCCGATTTTGTGAATCCAGTATATCTTTCTCCTCTTACATATTCTCTTATTGTTACTCCAGGTCTTCCACCGAAATCGTCTATTCTTATAACAATATCTGTTGTTTCATTTTTCTTTATTTTTCCAATGTCTTTTTCCATCTCAAAACTTAGTTTTTAGCATTTATAAAATTTTAGAAATTTAATAAAATTCTAAATTTATCGGAACTTTTAGGGTTATTATCTTGGGACATTAAAACGCCCGCGCCGGGATTCGAACCCGGATTGTAGCCGTTCTGCCAATGGTCGACAGGGCTAAGTGCTAGCCATTACACCACGCGAGCCTATTGAAAAATGTTATCTTCACTTTTTAAAGTTTTTTCTAACAGATATTCTAATTCTGATTTTTAAAAATAAATGATAACATATTTAAATCTTATTTATCTCTTTTTTTTATGAAGACAAAAAGAGGGGGGGCTTTTTTAATAATTTCATTAATTTTCTTTTTGATAATTTTAATAATGGTTTCTTATTTTTTATTTCAAAATCTTCCAGGGGAACCCGAAAAGTTTAATGTAATTATTAAACAGTCTAGGTTAGAGACTGCTAATTTGAGTTACAAGGTTAATCAATTTCGTCCCAATATGAAATTTAATCATAATTCAATTTCTTATAAAATTGATTCCGAGTGTAGTGAAGAAAAAAAAGAAAGAATGATTAGAGCTTTTAATGAGCTTTCTAAGAGAGTAGGTGTAATTAATTTTTATCTGTCTTTTGATAATCCTGATATTGATGTTAAATGCTCCGAAGAAGTTGTCAAATCGACAAAAAAAGATTTTTTTATTGCGGGGGAGGGAGGGGCAAACTTTGTTGTAGATACAGGAAGGTATAATGTTATTTTAAATGGAACAATTATTTTGCACGAGAATTCAAAAAAGGTTATTTATTGTAATTGGCCAAATGTAGAATTGCATGAACTTTTACATGTTTTTGGATTTGCCCATTCAAAAGATAAAAATAGTTTGATGTATCCTTATCTAGAATCTTGTGAACAAAGACTTGATGATAGTATAGTTGAAGATTTAAAACAGCTATATACACAAAAAAATCTTCCTGATTTGTATTTTGAAGAAGTTAACGGAATTAAAAAAGGACGATATTTTGATTTTAATGTTACTGTAAAAAATTCAGGAACAATAGATGCGAAAAATGTTATTTTAAGTGTTTTTGATGATAATATTAAAATAGAAGATTTCAATCTAGGAAATATCCCTTTTGGAGGAGGCATGTCTTTTAAAGTTAACAATCTTAAATTAAAAAAAAGGTCTTCAGAGAATATAAAAATTATAATCGATTATGCCGACTCTATTAAAGAGATAGAGGAAGAGAATAATATAGCAGAATTAAATTTGCCTTTTAATTCTCAATAAATAAGAAAGAAAAAAGAATTAAAAAAATAAAAAACATAAATTTACTCACTTCCCTCTTCGGTTGAAGTTTCTTCTTCAGTTGATTCACTTCCCTCTTCAGATGAGGTCTCTTCTTCAGTTGATTCAGTCTCCTCTTCGGTTGAAGTTTCTTCTTCAGTTGATTCACTTTCTTCAGGTTGTTCAGTTTCTTGTTGTTCTTCACCTTCCATTTTTATTTTCTCCTAAATTTAATAAATGTTAGAGTAAAATACGGTTTTTAAAACTTTGGGTTTTAAGTTTATCAAAAAAACTCATAACAATACAAAATCCCACCACCAGGATTCGAACCTGGGATCTTCCGGGTACAGCATGGCTTTTAGGGTTTCATATTCTCCCGTGGGAAAAATCCACCTTAGACAATGAGGATTTACTTCAATCCTAAAAGTTGTCTACAGCCGGACGCTCTACCACTGAGCTATGGTGGGATTTATATAAAATAAAAATAGTGTATTTAAAGATTTTGTAAGCGAGTTAACAATATAAATAATCTTTCTATAAATTGTGGATGTAAGGAGAGTCTAATTTTTGCCAGATAATTAAGTGTTTCTAAACTTATTACTCTTCCGCCCTAATGCCTCTTGGCTCGCTTAAAAAGAAAACACGGTTGGAGGAAGTTTCTTTTATTTTTTCGTTTCTCTCATAAATAGCTTTTGCTGGGGGCAATTCGAACTTTCCCACAATTCCTATTTTAGAATATATTATATAAGAAAGAATTGTTTCTTCCCCCTCCCTTAAACTTTCGATATTCCATTCTATTCTCCTATTCTTTTCGTCGATTCTATCTGGAGCTATAGTTCCATATCTCTCATACAGCTTTACTATTGGAGGAAGCTTATCGATAATATTTATTTTTTCAGCAGACCTTCTTGCTTTAACATTTATAGAAACTTTTAGAGCAAATTCTCCTCCTTTTGTTTTAACCAGACTTATTTTCTTTTTTAATATTATATCCGATATAAAATAGGTTTGGGCTAAAAAAATCATCATTATAATAACTATTATAATGGCTATTGGAATGAGCCAGTTTGTTTTTGCTATAACGGTCAGGCTGTCATCAGGTCTTAGTTCCTCTCTCCAAGTATAAAAAACAATAAAGCCTTTTCTCTCCGCTTTATCAGGGGGGAGATTAAAACTTGTAAATAAACGCGAAATTACATTTTTAGCGATAGTTATTTCAGCCAGGCTTATTAAATTTCCTTCATTTTTCTTTTTAATCTCATATCGAGAAATAAGCCAGCCTTCTTTGTGCTCTTCTGTCAATAAATCTGATTTTTCTAAAAATTTAATCGTCGATTTAATAGTCTCCGAGACATTGTCTATCTTTATGTTTGCGTCCAATATATAAGGCCCCGCCACTAACGTTTTAAGTTTTTCTTTATTTATTTCTGTTGTAAAAGACTTTTTTTCTAAAGATGATAGAGAAAAGTTTTCTTTAAAGTTAAAAAATACAGAAGAAAATTCTGCTTCTATATTCTCAAAATCAAAATTTTCAAGATTTTGAAGATAAATTACAGCTTCATTATCTTCTGGATTTATATTGTCTGCAGAAAGGTAAAAAATATCTTTTAAATTTACAAGCTTTATTGTTAATCTGTCTTCTTGTATTCCCGAGGAAGACTTAATCTTATAAACAAAATTAAAATATCCCGAATTTTTCTTTACACTTTCTAAGGCATTCACTTTAACAGTCAATTTTTTTACTTCTCCTTTGTCTAAATGAAATGCTTTTTTTGGACTTATTTCTACTCCGACAAGAGAGTAAAGCTCAAAATTATCCTCTTCACCAAGATTTTTTATCGTAAATTCAAATTGTGCAGGATTATCAAGTTCTTTTATGATTACATCATTTATCGGATTTTTTTCTATCTTTAGATTTATTGCAAAAACAGAACTCATTAAACTAATAACAAATATAATTAAAAGAATAAATTTTTTTCCCATATCAAGAACAAATTTATGTCGTATTTAAATATTTTTCTTCTCTCTAATATGTTTTAGAAGATATAAGAAATTACTACTTGCTTATGAATGCTTTCCTTCCAGTGCAAGGAAACTTTTAACTTGTGCAATAACTTCATCGACCTCTCCAACCAACTTGTCTTCATAGTCTTCTATTCTACTTTTAATAATGTATCTTTCATATATTCCTCTTAAAAATTTAAGAAGAGGGCTGTTTTCCCATCTGTGCTCGTAGTCTTTTTCAAGTATTGCTGTAAATTTTATTTCTACATCTCCTTTATTCATCTTTATCTTCGCCCCCTCTTTTTGAACCTCTACTTCTGTCAATCCGAGAACGCGCCAATTGGCCTTAATTATAAACCTAAAGTAATCAGATATCTTTTTTTTAGCTTCCCATTTAATTTCAATTTCTTTTCCATTTGGTTTAATTTTTTCTGTGTACCCTTTTTCTGTAATACTATAGCCTTTATCAACAAACCAATCATAGAGGAAGCGATATGTTTCTTTAAAATCCCAAATTCCTGTATATTTTGTTTTGCCTGAAAAAACCTCATCTTTCTCTGCCATTTGTTATGAACTTTTTTTAGTTTCCCCTCTTTTCCTAAAAAAGAAAAAAAGCATTTAAATATTTTTTGTCATCATAAATTATTCTGAGAAAAGTTACTCTCTATAGTTTTTTACATAGCATCTCTACAACTCTCGCACAACATTCTATTGTCTACTTTATAGATGATGTCAAAGTTTCCGCATTCTTCACAAATCCCTTCTTTAAATGTTTCTCCTGCTTTTACTCTTTTTAGCTTTTCGCTTTCTTCCCTGATTTGCATAATTTCAGAAGCAGATTCAAATAAACTTGGCTCTATTCTTAGTATGTCTTTTAATGTTAGAAAACCAATAACATTTCCTTTTACTGTTACAGGAAGCCATCTATACTTTGTTCTTTTCATTAATTGTAGAGCTTGATAAAGGTCAGCAGAAGGCCTGATTGTCACGAGTTTTTTTGGGGCTATATCTTCAGCCTTTATCATACTTAATTCTTTTTTTGATTTTTTCGTCATTGCCCAAATGATATCCCCCTCTGTTATTATTCCTTTCAGTTTGTCACTTTCTTTCAATATTAAACTTCCCACTCTTTTTTTTACCATCTTCTTTGCACACTCAAGGATGGGGGTAGAAGGCTTCACTGAAATAAAGTTTCGAGTCATAATATCTCCGACTTTAATTCCGATTTTCATAATCATAAAAAATGGGGAGGGTTTATAAATTATACTAATAACTCTTTAGTTGTAATTAATTTGTTCTACATTCTTTCTATATTCTCAAACAAAAATGGCTCACTTTCTGCTATTTCTTTTTTTGTTATTAATCCTTGAAAATTTTTCTCATCCTTAACAACAATAAAATCTACATTGTTCTTTTTCATTAAAAGTAATGTTTCCAAGACATTCGTTTCAGGACTTATAACAACAAATTTTTTTCTAATTTTTAATGCATTTATGCTTATATTTTTGTCTTTACCTTGCAGAAGCCACTTTAAAATATCTTCTTTGCTTAAGATTCCTAAGAAGTTGCCCTCTTTAACGACAAGACATGCTTTATGGTTTTTATTCATTTTTCTTATACAGTTTATTAAGGGTAGAGAGGAATCTATTATAAGAAAATTTCTATCCATAATTTCTTTTGCCAATATATCCCTCCTTATAACTAAACTTTTCATTTTCTCTAATTTGATTGAATAAAAATTTTAATTTAAATTCAATAGTATCTTGAGATTTAAAACAGGGAGGATGTATGCCCCAACTTTTTTCAGATGGCTGAGCCAGATCTCCCTGTAGTGATAAAAGAAATTCCATCTCTTATATATTTTTTATATATATAATATATACTTAAACTTACCAAACTGAATTTTTTAAATATATATTGATATGTATTATATAAAATATATATTCTCTTATAATAAGTCTTTTTAAACTCTTTTTACCTTCATTTCCTATGGAGACTAAGGGAAAATATCACCTTAGGTTATTGTAAATTTAATTTTATGTTAATAAAATGGAGCAAAGAAAATTAATTAAGTTAGGAAATTCGAGTTTTACAATTGCTCTTCCAAAAAATTGGGTTAAAAAATCTGGGTTAAAAAAAGGAGATAATGTTTTTGTAATTCCTAATTCCAAAGGCGAACTTGTAATTCAATCCTCTTTCTCGAAAATTAGTGAGGAAAAGAAAATAGAGATAAATGTCGAGAATAAAGATAGCTTTACATTAAAGAGAGAATTAAGGGCATCTTATATTAATGGTTATAACGTCTTTTGCATTAGGGGGAAAAGAAACAGGGACATTGCATCATTAATTAAAAAAACTATTGGGGAATTAATTGGGATGGAAATAATAAAAAACGAAAGCGAAGAAATAATTGCTAAAGATCTTTTAAATATGGATGAAATGGATATCAATAACTGCATAAGGAGGATTGATAACAATCTTCGCGAGATGTTTGATATTATGGCAGAAGGATTTAAAAAACAAAAACTCTCCCAAACACTTTTTTCTGATATTGTTTCGGCAGATAAAGATATAACTAAATTTCATCTTTTAATTTCAAGAATTCTGTCTTTAGGTATAGATACTCCTGCAATCTTAACTAAGTTGAAAGTAACAGGCGTCCTTTTAATCAATACTTGGTGGTTTTCAGTTAATCTTGAGCATATAGGGGATAACATAAAAAGCGTAGCTAGAATAATCAAATTAGAGTCTTTGGAGAAGAAGGATAATGAAAAACTTTTTAAATTATTTATTAGATTGAGAGACCTATATTGCAATTCTTTAGAATCTTTTTATAATGACGAGTTTACTAAAGAAAAAATTTTGAATCTTGCAAACGAAGGAAAAGAATTGTGGGAGGAATTTGATAAACTTACTCTAAACAAGAACTCTACAATTGCAAAAATCGCTATGAAACTTAAAGAGGCAGAAACATTCATCTATCAAAATATGAAAATGGTTTTAAACAACAAAGATTTAAAGAAGGTTTAAAATGGCAAATAATGATATACGCCCGGCTTTATCGAATTATGTTGGCGAGAGAGCACCACAAATACTGAAACGTATAACTGGAGAATCTGTAGAGAACATCGAAATAAATAAACAGGGGATAGAAGTCATTAAAAGAGGTTTAGTTTCTAGTGTAGCTTCTTTATCACTTGGATATAAAAGTCACCAAACAGGCCAATCTGGAGAAATAAAGGTGTTAATAAAGTATTTTCCTGCATCAGAAGGAAAAAGCCATTATAAAGACTCTGCTCAGAGCACAGAAAATATTTGTCTTTTTTTAAGCGGAAGCGATTATTTTCCTGAATTTTATTTTGCTGATAGAACAAATTCAGGAACTTTCTTATTTCTCCAGCATATTGGAGAGAAAACACTTTATGATTTTCTGTTAGATTATAAAGGAGATATTACAGACTTATTACAAGCAATATTGCCTAGTATATCTAAATTTCAAATAGATGCTACAAGAAGACTCTGGGAAAAAAGAGAATCTTTAACTAAAGAAAAGTACGAAAGTATATTCAAAAGAAGATCTTCAACTAGAAGAATAATAGATTACATAAGAGCAATTAAAGGAAAAAAAAGAGTAGAGGAGGTAGACAAAAATCTTGTAAACAAAGTTATTAAGTTGACTGTCCCAATACAGAGAATATACATCCCCCGAAGCGACTCTTTCAGAGTTACTCATGGGGATCCTATAACTAAAAACATCATTTGTATGGAGGGAGGGTCTTATGGATTTATAGATGCAGATCCCTTTTTAGGATTACCAGTTTCTGATCTTAGTGCCTTGCTTTCTACACCTGGTTTAAAATTAAATCCCAAAGATTGGTGGTTTTTAACAGATGTATTTTTGGTTAATGACAAGAAAAAATTAGATGACATATTAGAAGAAATGCCTAAGAGTCTGAATTCGATGAGGCCTGAAATATTTCAAAGACTTTCGAAATTAGGAATAAAGTTCGATACCGAAGAAATGCCTGGAAACGAAAAATATTGTACTTTTATGGGAATCTTTTTTAGAAGTGCTAGGGTCTTGGCTAAGATTAGCGATTTAAGAAATAACCATAAAGAGATGTACGAAAAAATGGAGGCGGAAGATAAAACTTTAAAAGAAGCTTTTGGAGAGATGAGAAAAAATATGGCTCTCTCTTTAGACTCTGTCGTTAACAATCCTCGAGCTTTTGAAGTGTCTCGCTCAGAATATGTAGATAAATTAGGAGAGTTTCAAGAATTGCTAATAGAAGAAGAAGTAATTGAGCCTACAAATAGGTATCTAAAGAACAATAAAAAAAATGGAAGGGGCGGAGAAATTTCTTCTCAAAATTTAGAAGTTTCCGAGAAAAATCCTCGGTTTAATTTTAATTATACTCCATTACAATAATCTTTAAAAATATGAACTTTTAAAAATTAAATTATATATTAAAATTGATGAAAAAGAATTTATGGGATGTTAAACTTTTTATAATCTTAAAAATTTAACTGAGTTAAAATGGCGGAAAAACAACCTATTTTTATATTGCCAGAGAATGTGCAGAGAATAATCGGAAAAGACGCACAAAGAAATAATATAATGGCTGCACGACTTGTGGCAGATTCTATTAAAACTACTCTTGGTCCTAAAGGAATGGACAAGATGTTAGTTGATTCTCTTGGAGATATAACAGTTACTAATGACGGAGTAACAATCTTGGAGGAAATGGAAATTGAGCATCCTGCTGCAAAAATGATGGTCGAAATAGCCAAGACGCAGGAGGATGAAGTTGGAGACGGAACTACAACAGCTGTAATGTTGGCGGGCAAGCTTCTTGAAAATGCTGAGAAGTTATTAGATAATAAAATACACCCAACTGTAATAACTAAAGGTTACAGGTTGGCGGCAGAAAAAAGCCAGGAAATTTTGAAAGAATTGGCTGTCGATATTAATCCAGAACAAGAAGAAGTATTAAAACAAATAGCAATGACTGCTATGACTGGCAAAGGTGCAGAAACAGTCAAAGAAAAATTTTCAGATATTATAGTTAAAGCTGTTAAACAAATTGCAGAAAATAACAAAATAGATTTAGACAATATTAAAATAGAGAAAAATAAAGGTTCTGGTTTGGCAGAAACAGAGCTTATAGAAGGGATAGTTTTTGACAAAGAAAAGGTTTCAGTTGATATGCCTGATAAAGTAGAAAACGCAAAAATAGCTTTACTTGATTTAGCTTTAGAAATAAAAAGTCCTGAGGTAGATACAAAAATTTCTATAAGCAGTCCTGAACAATTACAGGGGTTTATTGAGCAAGAGGAGAAAATTTTGAAAGAAATGGTGGAAAAAATTAAACAAGCTGGAGCAAATGTTGTTTTTTGTCAAAAAGGTATAGATGATGTAGCTCAATATTATCTTTCAAAAGAAGGAATTTATGCCTGTAGAAGAGTGAGCAAAAGTGATATGGAAAAACTTGCAAGAGCTACGCAAGGAAAAATTATCAGTAATTTAAATGAATTAACTTCAGACCAACTTGGTTTTGCGAAGATGGTTGAGGAAGTGAAGAAAGGAGAAGATACTTATACCTATGTAAGGGGATGCGAAAATCCTAAATCCTTAACTATATTGATACACGGAGGAACAGAACATGTCTTAGACGAGATGGAGAGAGCGATTAAAGACGGATTAGGTGATGTCGCTTCTGCTTTGAGAGAAGGAAAAGTAGTTGCAGGAGCAGGAGCAGTAGAGGTAGAATTGGCGAGAAGACTACGGGAATATAGCAAAACTTTGGGCGGAAGAGAGCAGCTGGCGATAGAAGAATTTGCTTCTGCATTAGAATTTATCCCAATAACTTTGGCGGAAAATGCAGGACTTGACCCTATTGATACTCTAACAGAACTGAAGGCAGCTCACGAGAATGAAAAGTATGCAGGAATAAATATATTTACAGGGAAAGTAGAAAATTCTCTTAAGGAAGGGATTATTGAACCTCTTAGAATAAAAAGTCAAGCAATTAACTCTGCATCAGAAGTTGCAATGATGATTTTAAGAATAGACGATGTTCTTGCTTCTGGAAAGAGCAGTAGCGGAGGAATGTCTTCTCAAAATATGCCTCCAACTGCTGATTATGATTGAAAAAATTAAGAATTGAGTATCTATGGATAATTTTTGTAAAAAATTCATAACAATCTTTAAAAATCTTGTTCTTTTTTTAATATTAAGCGCGAGTAGTATAGTGGCAGTACGCAACGTTGCCACATCTCCTTCACTCTAGCCTATATAAAAGGAGAAATGTAAAAACGTTGTAACCCGGGTTCGAATCCCGGCTCGCGCATATTATTTATCAATATTTTCAATTTTTTTAATATTTTTATTTAAGTTAAGTAGTAAAGATTTTGCGAAAAATTATAAATACCTCTCTTTCTTGTTAACATTATAGAATGAAAAAAAGCAGAAGCGTTCTAAGAGAAATTTTGATGAAATATAAGAAAACACATGATCCTAAATTAAGAAATCAGATAATGGATTCTTATACTTCTCTTGTTGAAAAAATAGCTTATCACCTTCATAAAAAAATTTATTTGAAAAGAATTGTGGATTTAGAAGACCTTATTCAATTGGGAAATTTGGGACTAATGGATGCAATTGAGAGTTACAATTCAAATAACGGTGGTATGAGTTTTGAAGAATATGCGAAAAAAAAGATAGGTTGGAAAATTATAGATGAATTAAGAAGATTGAAGTTAATACAGTATAGATCTCGTAAAAATCCTCCCTCTCTCTTAAACTTTAGTGAAATAAATTTTTATGGTAATTCTCATGGAAGATGCTTTATTGAAAATATTTTTGAAGACAAGAATTATATTTCTCCCGAAGATAAAATAGAGAAAAAAGACACAATGGAGTTTCTTACAGAAGGATTGAATAGAACTGAAAAATTGATATTAAAGTTATACTTCTTTCAGGGTTTCACTTTTCAAGAAACAGGAAAAGTTGTGGGTCTTACTGAAGCACGAATCTCTCAATGTTGCCAGCAAGTTCTTTCAAAGATTAGAATAAGGTTAAAAAATAGAAATGTTTCTTATTACGATTTTGTTTGATTTTGCCAACTAAAAGTTTAAATAATAATTAATTTTTATTTTTATTTATGAATGAAGAAGACGAATTAAAAAAGAAACTTGAAAACTATTCTAAAAGATGCGGAATAAGATTGAATCCCAATGAAAAAATTGTTAATGCTATAATTAAAGGATTGATTAAAAATAAAAAAGAAAAAGGAGAGTATTACTGTCCCTGTAGAGTCCCTTCTGGCGATAAAGAAAAAGATAAAGAGATAATATGCCCCTGCGTCTTCCATAGAGGGGAAGTAGAGTTACAAGGAAAATGTCATTGCGGTTTGTTTGTTGCTAAATCTTAACAGCAGTTCCATAGACAAGAATTTCTGAAGCTCCTTGCATTACATTACTTGTTGCAAATCTTACCATAACAATACCATCGGCTTTTAATTTTTTAGCTTTTTCAATCATTCTATTAAGAGCTTCTTGTCTTGCATCATTAATCATTTTCGTATAACTTTTAATTTCTCCCCCGATTATACTTTTTAATCCTGCTGCTATATCTCTTCCAAACCATCTTGCTCTTATTGTGTTTCCCCTGACTAAGCCAAGAATTTTTTTAGGATATTTTCCATTTATTGTTTCAGTCGTCGTAATTATCATAACAAAGAAACCAAATCTAACTTTAAATAAATTTCTATTAATATTGATTTAATACAAATAATATATACATAAGCTATATAAATAATTTTTACTCTAAAACAACATGAATGGGCACACGAATGTAAAGAGAATTTCGAATTCTTTAAGAGTCATATTTCTATGTGCCTATAATAAGGTGATTAAATTTATGTAATTCCCGCTAATTTTCCGGGAATTGCACGATTTTTCTGTTAAAATGTTAAAAAAAAGTTATATGGTGCTTGAATGGTTTTCAGAGTGCCTCAACTGTCACGAAGTTATTTTCAATCCTATTTGTCCTGCTTGTTTAGCAGTAGAGATAGAAGCCTGGTTACAACCAATTTTTCCTTATCATAAAAAAAATAACGAAAAAAATTGAAGATTATATTAGAAAAACAAATAATCTTGCAAGCAAGACAGGCAAATTAACAAAATGCATTTCCTGTAGGAAATTATCAGTTTCACTTTGTCCTTACTGTTTCACCGAATATGTTTTCAATCTTTTGAAAAAGATTAAGGTAAATAAAGCAATCTTAAAAGAATTCTTAGAATTTTTTAATTATGATTTTGAGCATACGGGATATAGCAAAGATGCTGAGGAGTTAGGTGCAATTTAAATAATAATCGTTTCTCTGACAATGCTTATCTTTAGAAGAATAATTTTTAAATCCTTTTTCTTTTTATTTTTTATGACCAAAGCGCTGGTTTTGTTTTCAGGTGGTTTGGACTCTCGTCTTGCTGTTAAACTTTTACAGGAACAAAATATAAAAATAGAGGCCATTTTCTTTTTACTTCCTTTTGGAGGAGGTTGTTGTAATGATGTTCTTTGTTCTTTTAGGTTTGCACAAATGCAAGGAATAAGATTACATATTATTGATTGCACAAAAGGTCTTTTGTTGCGTGAGTATCTTTCTATCGTTAAAAAACCAAAATATGGTTATGGCAGAGGAATAAATCCTTGCATCGATTGTAGAATATTTATGTTAAAAAAAGCTAAAAAACTAGCAAAAAAAATTAAAGCAGATTTTATTGCAACAGGAGAAGTTCTAGGCGAAAGACCAATGTCACAACATAGACAATCTTTAATGTTAATAGAAAAAGAAAGCGGCTTGATAGGGAAAATTCTAAGACCGCTTAGCGCTAAACTTCTTCCTGAAACAGACCCCGAAAAAAAAGGTTTGATAGATAGAGAGAAGCTTCTTGATATTCATGGAAGAAATAGAAAAAAACAAATAGCGCTAGCCAAGAAATTTAGGATAAGTTATCCTCCTCCGGCAGGCGGATGTTTGTTATGCGAAGATACTTATTCAAGAAAATTAAAAGATTTATTTAAGCATAAAAATAAAATAAGTATAGAAGATATAAAAGTATTAAACATAGGGAGACATTTTAGAAAAAATGGCAAGATTATTTTGGGAAGAAATAAAGAAGAAAATGAAAAATTACAACTATTAAATAAAAAATTGAACTACAATATAATAATTCCGGAGATTCCTGGTCCGACAGTCCTTTTTGAAAACAAAAAAGACAAAAAAACAGCTCTTGACTTGCAAAAGGCTTATTCTTCTAAAAACTTGGAGTTAAGAGAGAAATTTGAAAAATATAGATTATAAAATTTAGTTATTCAGCTTCTACAACAGGATAAACAAAATACGGAGTTTCATGCGTCATTAATCGATATACTTTATGTTCTGCTAAATCAGTAACCCAAAATTTTCTTATGTTCAAGCCCCAACTATTCGCCCTCTCTCTTATCCCTCTAATTACAACATCTTCTAACTCTTTTATATTAAGACACTCTTCATAAGTTTTTTCATGAGCATAATTTGCTATAATTCCCATACTTAAATTTTGTAAAGATTTATCAAAATCCTGGACCTCTAATAAAGCCCTTTTAGCATCTCTAATAGAATATTCAATTGCTCCACTTACAGCCAAAGTTACCTTATCTTTTGTTGTTATACTCTGATTTGGCAAATTTATAACTTGAGGAGTGATATCTAATTTTTTTATGTCATCAATAAGAGGTATTTTCCAGTAAAGACCCGGCTCTAGTGTTCTTCTATATTTTCCAAATCTTAAGAAAACACCTCCTTCGTTGGGAAATATTTTAGAGTAGGGAAGGGTTTTTGTTATTTGCCTCCCAATAATTTCAATCCATCCACTCATCCATTAATCTTGCATCTTGAAATTTTTAAAGATTGTTGTATAAAAAGATTTATATTATATTGATATTTTTACATAAAATGCCCTGTAAAATTTGCAAAATCAAACCTGTATGGAAATTCACAAATCAAAGGCAGCTTTGCAATATGTGTTTTGTAAAGTATTTCGAAAAAAAAGTGAAAAATACGATAAGAAAATACAATATGCCTATCCATAAGATTAAAAACAAAAGTTTAAAAGCTAAAATAATTAATTTCATAATACAGAATCTTCCTGAAAGAAAAGGCAAATTACAGGAAGATAGTTTAGATGATATTTCTAACAAGATAATTTACGTGATGATGTATGACGAAAAAAATAAACTAAAAAACCTGCTTCCAAAAAACCAACCGCTTTACTTTTTATCAGATAAAGAAATTTTACTTTACGCCAGAATTAAGAAGATTAAGGGAGAATTAAAGAGAAAAAGAAGAGAATTAAAAGAAATAGACAATTTTATTCAAACTGTTGAAGAAAAGAATCCTGATATAAGACACAACATTGTTAATGCGTTATTAAAATTTAATTTTTTGTAATTTTTCTTAAATCTTTGAAACTGTTTACGATAAAATCTGGACCTGCCTTTAAAATTTCTGCTCTATTGTCCCATGCACATTTATTGCTAATAATTATGCTAACACAACCAACTTTTTTCGCTATCTTGATATCTGCCACTCTATCTCCTATATAATAACAATTTTCTTTTTTTATGCCTTTTTTCTTTATATATTCTTTAATAAATTCAGCCTTATCTGAAAAATCTTCTGCCCCGTAGATTTCTTTAAAACAGTTGAGTTTAAGATGTTTTATAATCGGAATTATAAATTCTTTTAAAGAGTTTGAAACAAGTATTTTATATCCAGGAATATTTTTAATCAAGTCGACATCTTTACATTTTTTCACTTTCCAAATATCTTTTTTAACATTTTTCATAATTCTCTTCTGTAAGAACCAAGAGACCAAGAAAGAAAATCCCAGATTTCTTAAAGTTTTTTTTAGATTCATTCCCAAATCAATGGCCTTATCTATTTCCTTATAAGAATAACCACAAAATTTTAATTCATTGTATATTGCTTTATAATACAAACTTTTTGTGTCTGCTATAGTTCCGTCAAAATCAAAAATAAAAAGTTTTGATTTTATCTTAGCCATCTTTTGTATAAATATATATCCTAAATATATAAATCTTTTTAAATTTTTGAAGTAAATGGGAAAATACTTAAGAGAGAAAGCTCTTAAACAAGGTTGGTCTAAATATCTTAATCTTATTGGAAAAATGACTCCTGAAAAATCTGATGGAAAATACCGTTTTTGCAAAAAAATAAATAGACTACAATGGGAGTATCAAATTAGGTCTTTATTTAAAAACGAGTATAGGCGAAAAGGTAATCAATACTACGGGAAATTAGAAGTTATTAAAGAGACTGAAGAATGTAGGAAAATGAGAGGGATTAAAGAGGAAATTCCTGTAAAAATATCATTCAGTATAGACCGTCCTTGTGTCTTATGCACAAAGGACAAGGAAGATTTAGAAATAATATTCAGAAAAGTTCTTGACGCTTTGTCGGGAAAATAATTTTCAATTTAATTATTTCTGTTTTTCTCTAGTTTCTTCTTCCATTCTTTTTAAAAAATCTTGAACGAACATTCTATTTCTGTCGATGTCTATTATTCTTTTAACTTTAAAGATTTCCATTCCGTAAATTTCATTTTTTTCAGTTTTTATATCTGCAAGAGTTTTTTCATGGATAGCTTTACTTAATAAAACCTCTTGTTCTGATATGTCAGCCAATTTTTTTGATATGGTGAGAGTATTTCCTAGACTTGTAAATTTTAATTTGTTGTCTTGTATCCTGCTTACAATATCTCCGCTATGTACAGCCACGCCAAAATCGATTTTATCTTTAAAATTTTTGTTATACTCTTTTAATGTTTTTTCAATTTCTAAAGCAGTTTTAACAGCATTGACGTGATTTTTTAAAGTTCTTGTAATAAGAGGAGAAAATATAATTAGATTATACTCTCCAGATTTGTAAATTGCTGCTTTTCCTTTATGAGCATTATTTAAAACTTTTTTAAGATTTTCTCTAGCTGTTTCGCTTAACTCATTTTTAACTTTAAGACATATAAGCGCAGTATCATGTTTTTGTCCTTGTAGAACAAGACTATGCTCTGCTTCTCTTATTTTTATCGGGACACTTTCTTTTTCCTCGCTTGTTTTTACTTTAATAATCCCTCTTCCTTCCTTAATTAAAGGAAACTTGTTAGAAAGAACAAATTTTCTTTTTAAAATTCTTCTGCCAGCAGTGAAAACAAACATCCCCATGATAAAGATAAGGAAGACCCATGCTAATATTTTATTTTTAGCAAAAAAGCCCTCTTCAACTTCTCTTATTCCTACAATATTTCCTGTTAGAAGAGCATTATAGGAAACAGAATTCTTGCCATCTGTTATTGTAAGATTATATTTGCCATGGGGAGCCTTAATTTCGTACTTCTTTTCTTCCCCGACTGCCAACTTTGTGTTTATTACTTCAACTACATTTCCTATACTTATCTGAACAGCTTTGTTGTATTCTACGTTTCCTATATTTTTTATTATTAATGTACTGTTAATAATTTCGAACTTAGCCTCTTCATTTTCCTCTACATAAAATTGTCTCTCTCCATATATTCCAGAAGAATAAGCTTTAAGCTTGTAATAGCCTGAGGACAGGTTTTTTTCAATTGAAAATCTCTTACTTTCATCTATTTTTATTAATCCTTTCTCAAGAGAATTTTCTTTTGAATTTTCAATTAAAAAAGAAGCTTCTCCATCTATCATAGCTCCAGATTGGTCATACAATAGAATTTTAAAAATTAGATCGTTTCCAGGTTTGACACTTTGAGAGTCTAATGCAACTTCCAATTTATTAGGAATTTGTTTTACATTTATACTCGCCTTCTTTTCACCTTTGTTCGTTATTTCTTCACCCTCTTTCTCATAGACAGTTATATTCATTATGTAATTTCCTGCTTTTATGTTTTCAGGAAGGGTTAAGTTGGCTTCAAATTTTCCTTTTTCTACTATTCCAGTAGTGCTAATATTAACATCTGATAAAATAATTTCAAAAAAACCTTCTAGAAGTTGTGTGTTCGCTTTTTCTGCTTCTCCTTTGACATTAATCTTTTCTCCAGGCGCATAATTCAATTTGTCTGTTTCGACATTTAAAAAAATGGCATCAGAAATCAAAAATCGCACACTTTCTGCTCTGTTTAAACCATATTTTGTAACAATTTTGCACTGCCCTATTATTCCATCAAGAAATGTTTTTGTGAGAGACTGAGAGATATCAATTACAGTTTCATTATCTAAATATTTTAAAAAAATTGTCTTGGTTTTGTTCTTACATACCAATTCTGCTTTTAGCTGTTCTCCCACTTCCGATACTGAAACAGAAAATTTTAATTTATCGCCAATATTATACACAGAATTCATATCAGAATTAAACCAAATTTCTGCAGAAACTGTCGAAATTAAAAATATGCTTAAAATAAAACAAGCTAACTTCTTCATTTTATAATTAAGAAGAACTGGGATATTTAAATATTATGCTATAAAGTTTATAAACCTTTTTTTTCTTTACTAATCATGGAAAAAGAGAAGTTTATTGATCCTTGGGGAAGTGAATTGCCTGAAGATTATGCTAAGCTTATTAGGGAATTTGGTTTAGAGAAGTTCAACGTTTCTGATTTCCCCAATCCTAATAAACTAATGAGGAGAGGTTTAGTTTTTGCTGGCAGGAGTTTGGGGATAATTAGCAGAGCAATAAAAGAGAAAAAACCATTTTATGCTTTGACAGGAATAATGCCCTCTTCTGAAAAAATTCACTTAGGAAATAAGTGTGTAATTGATAATCTTGTCTACTTTCAAAAGCAGGGTGCTAAAACCTATATGTTGGTTGCAGATTTAGAAGCCGCTGCAACTCGTGGCATCAGTTTAGAAGAATCAAGAAAAAGAGCCCTTAACTATCATATTCCAGCTTATATTGCTCTCGGATTAAATCCTAGGAAAACAAAATTCTATTTCCAATCCTCGAATAAAGAAGTAACAAGTTTAGCTTTTTCTCTAAGCGGTAAAGCCACATTAAACGAATATAGGGCGATATATGGTTCAACTTCTCCAGCGAGAATAATGTCTTCTGTCTTGCAAGTAGCTGATATTCTTTATCCACAACTTGAGGAAGAAATGCCTGGGATTATTCCAACAGGAATAGATCAGGATCCTCATATAAGGTTAACTCGCGATATAGCTAAAAGAGCTAAAGGATATAAGTTCTTTTTGCCTTCTGCAATATATCATAAGTACACTCCAGCTTTAGATGGCAGTTTAAAAATGTCAAAATCAAAAGGGAATTTTATTGAGCTTCCCGAATCTTCCGAAAGTATAAAGAAAAAAATTATGAAAGCTGTAACTGGGGGAAGAAAAACAGCAGAAGAACAAAGAAAACTCGGAGGACAGCCTGAAAAAGATATGATTTACGAATTATTTAAACAGCATCTTATAGAGGATGACAAAGAACTTTTACAAAGAATTAAGGATAATAAAGCAGGAAAAATTTTGAGTAGAGAGGATAAAGAATATGCCATAGAGCTTCTTAATAAATTTATGGACGATTTTAAAAGAAAATTTGAAAAAGCAAAAAATCTTGTGCCTAAGTTAGATATTAGTTAATTAAATAAAAGCTTCATAATTGATAAACAATCTACTTCTTAAGGAATATAGATAGATCCTTTCCATTTTTACAAGATACTTTTAGCTATTACAAATTCCAAATAAATAAAGATTTATAAATAATGTTTAGCAATATAATAAAATAGATAAAATGAAACTATTAAGTTTACACTGCGACTATATAAAATTTAAACCCATTAAGAGGGCCATTAAAGAACCAGAAAATTTAAGTGAGGCAGAGAAAAAAAGGAAAAAAATAGAAGAGGTTTTAGTTGTTTTTACAGCAGTTGAGAAACAAGATGAGGAGGATCAAGAAATAATAAAAAAATATATGGATAATATTAAAGATATAGCTGAACAAGTTAAAGTCAAAAATATCGTCCTTTATCCTTATGCTCATCTTTCTTCTTCTCTTGCAAGACCAGATTTCGCTCAAAAAGTGATGCAAGAAGCAGAAAAAGAATTAAAAAAAGACAAGAAATTTGAGGTTGAAAGAGCACCTTTTGGATATTACAAAGAGTTTGAGTTAAAATGTAAAGGACATCCTCTTTCTGAACTTAGCAGAGAAATTACAGCAGAATCAACTAAGAAAAAAGAAGGGAAAAAAAGAAAGAAAGGTTCTGAATTTTGCAAGTTTATCCTTATAGATAGTAATGGCAAAGAGTATATCGTTAATGAAAAAAATTGGAAAAAATCTCCTATATGGAAAAACAAGGGAGAAGAATATGATAGATTAAAACAATTTGTTAAAAATGAATTGGAAAAAGGAGAAGAAAAAGATAAGCCAAAACATGTTTATTACATGAGGGAATTGGAATTAGTTGATTACTGCCAGGAGTCTGATTTAGGACATTTTAAATGGTACCCGAAAGGCATGCTAATAAAACAATTAATATTGGATTTTCAAGAAAAATTAGCAAGAGACTATGGGGCATTTAAAATACAAAATCCTCTTCTTTACAGACTGAGTGTTCCTTCTATAAGGGATCTTTTAGGAGAATTCCATGAAAAAGACTACTCTTGGAAAGAATCTAATGACTCTCTCATTTTAAGATTTGCATCTGACCCCGGCGCATTTCCTTTTATGCAAAAAGTTAATTTTTCTTATAAACAGATGCCGATAAAAGAATACGAAGAGGCAATCTGTTTTAGAAAAGAGAGAAGTGGAGAGTTGAAAGGTTTGAGGAGAGTCAGAAATTTTTTGATGACAGACTTGCACGCTTTTTGTAAAGATGAAGAGCAACAAAAAGAAGAATTTGAGAAATTGTGTTATATTTGTAAAGAATTAATGGACAATATTATAGCTAAAGGAAGATGGGTTCTTGGATGGGAGGGAACTGTCGACTTCTATAACAAAAATAAAAAATGGTTAATTAAAATTATAACACGGATGCAGGTTCCTTCTTTTTTTAAATTAATGAAAGAAAGAAGCCATTATTATGATATGAAAAACGAATTTCAGAGTATAGAAAGTGACGGAGCCAATACTCAAATTTCTACAGTTCAATTGGATTCTATAAATGGAAAGAGGTTTAATATATGTTATATGGATAAAGATAATAAAAAAAAGCCATGTCAGATTATCCATTGCTCGACTTTTGGAAGTATAGAAAGAACACTTGCAGCAATATTGGAAAATGCGGCTATAGATGAGCGGGAAGGAAGAAAACCGTTTCTTCCATATTGGCTTTCTCCAACACAGGTAAGAATTTTGCCCCTTTCAGAAAAATATGTTCAAGAAGCCGAACTACTTGCTAAAGACTTAAATGAAAAACAAAATATAAGGGCAGACGTCGATGATAGAGACCTTCCTCTTTCAAAAAAAGTTTCAGATGCAGAAAAAGAATGGATACATTATATTGTTACGATAGGTAAAAAAGAGTTAGAAAATCAGATCTTGAGTGTAAGAATAAGAAAAACAGGAAAGGTCGAGCAAATGAAGCCCCATAATTTTCGCGATATGCTTAAAAAAGAACAAGCTGAAATGCCATGGCGACCTTTACCTCTTCCTGTTTTATTAAGTAAAAGACCTAAATTTGTGTAAGGTTTATTCTTTTTTAAGTTTTACACCCAGTTCTTCTAATCTTTTTAGATGTGCACGCATTATAGCCTCTACATTTTGAATCATCTTAATCAACTCGTTTCTTTCCGCAATTAAAGTATTTAACGCCCCTTGATGAAATCCAATTTCTTCTTCTTTTGAAATCTTTTTTGAATTGTCTTCCAATGTCATGAACTCAACAGCCAAATATCTTTTATAAAAGTATGCCTTAAATTGTATTGAGGGAATACCAATATATTTATAATATATGAAAATTTAGTAAAAATAGAAGATAATAAAATTTGCAAATTTAAATCAAAAATATCATAATGAATTTTTCATCTGTCGTTGAAAAAGTCGAATCTTCTCAGACATTTAAAAATTTCAAGAAAGAAAATAAAGATGCTGAGTTATGTGCAGGTTTCTTTGTTATTGATTACGAACAAGATAGAAAAGAGCAACAATTAGATTACTGTTTAAAAAATGGAAAGATTTACACTTTCACTATTAACAAAGAGATAACATTGGAAGAGGCAGAAACAATCGAAGGGAAAAAAGAAAAACTTCCAAAAATAACTAAGGAAATTAAAATTGATATTTCTGATTTAGAAAAAATAGTTCAAGACAAAATCAAGAAAAAAATTCTTAAAATAATAGCCATTATTCAAAAATATAAAGATAAACAAATATGGAACCTCACAGTCATGACAGAGAGTTTCGAAATTGATAAGATACATATAGATACTCAAACTGGAGAAATTTTAAAATTTGAAAAACGAAATTTATTTGATTTTGTTAAAAAAGTTAAATAATCTTTTTTACAATTACGTTAATATTTTTATTTTCCCAAATCTTTAAAATTTTAAATCCAATTTTTTTCAATAAAGATTTAAGTTCTTCTTTTTCATATATGTAATAATATCTATAATATTTCTTTCCTTCTTTAGTCCAAGGAATTTTGGCTTCTTTTGGCTTGTTTTTTATTCTTTCGTGATTTCTACTCCATACTGTTATTAATGCTTCTTTATTTTTTTTCAAGACTCTTCTTAATTCTTTTAATACCTTTTCCCTTTTTTTGGCTTTTTCTATACAATGCAAAGTCGCTATACAAATAGCAGAATCGAAAAAATTATTTTTAAAAGGCAACCTATCAGCTTCCGCTTTTTTAAAAATAGCCTTTACTTTTTTTCTTTTAGCATCTTTTTCAGCCAATTTCAACATTTCTTCAGAAAAATCAACACCATAAAATTCAACTTCTTTTAATTTTAAAATATGCCTTCCACTTCCACATCCTAAATCTAAGATTTTTCCTTTTTTGTTTTTTAAAAATTCAATAACTTCCTTTAAAGGCTTTTTTCTAAATTCCTGCCACGGTCTTGCAATCTCATTCCAAACTTGCTCCTGAGTTAATTTTTCTTTTTCCATAAAATACATAGATTTTTTAAGTTTAAAAATTTCTTTCCATAATGAAACCTCCTAAATCAGGCGAAATTAGAAAGCCCACCAAAACATTAAGCGGGGTAGCTCCAGTAGCTGTCATGTTAAAGCCGCGCAAGTGTAAACATGGAACATGCCTTTATTGTCCGACATTAGATGTTCCTCAAAGTTATACGCCTAAAAGTCCTGCTGTTATGCGCGCTTTAATGTTAGATTATGACCCTTTTAAACAAGTAAAGGCAAGATTAAAAGCATTAAAAGTAATGAATCACCCTACTGACAAAATTGAGCTCATAATTATGGGAGGTACATTTCTTGATTATCCAACAAAATATCAATATAATTTTATTAAAGAATGTTATGATGCATTAAATGATAGGAAATGTAAGACTCTAGAACAAGCTAAGAAAATTAATGAGAAAGCGAAACATAGATGTGTCGCTTTATGTATTGAAACAAGACCAGATGTTTGCTCTAAAGAGCATATAAAGAGAATGCTGAAATTTGGATGTACAAGAGTTGAACTCGGAGTCCAAGCAATTGATGACATGATATATAAAAAAATTAAAAGAGGCCATACAGTTAAAGAGGTGATTAATGCAACAAAGAGACTTAGGGAAGCTGGTTTTAAAATTGGTTATCATATAATGCCTGGATTGCCAGGAAGTAACAGGAAAAAGGATATTGCTATGTTTAAAAAAATTTTCTCAGATGAAAACTTCAAACCAGATCAATTAAAAATTTATCCCTGCCAGGTTATTAAAGGTTCTGCTCTTGAAAAGTTGCACTATAAGGGGAAATATTCTCCCTACACAGAACAAGAAATTAAAAATTTAATAATAAAATTTCTGAAACTTACGCCGAGGTACTGCAGAATTATGAGGATAATGAGAGAAATTCCCCCCGATTATCTTGTTGCCGGAACAACAAGAATTGATTTAAGAAAAGAGATAGAAGAGGAATTAAGAAAAAAACAAAATAAAATCAAAGAAATTCGTTTTAGGGAGATTGGTTTAAGAAGTAGATATCAAAAGCAGATTGATAATAGAACGAGATTGAAAATTACAAGATATAAGGCGGTTGGAGAAGAATATTTTTTGGAAATTGTTAATAGTCAAGATGTTTTATTTGCTTTATGTAGATTACGAATTAATAAAAAAAATAAGAATAAAGCTATTATTCGTGAACTACATGTTTATGGGCAAGCTATAAATATTGGAAAAAGAGGAAAAATACAGCATAAGGGTTTTGGCAAACAACTTATTGAAAAAGCAGAAGAGATAACGAAAAATAAAGGAATAAAAAAATTAAAAATTATATCAGGAGTGGGCGTTAGAGAATATTATAGAAAATTGGGTTATAAATTAGATGAAGAAAGGGTTTATATGGTTAAGGAGTTTTAATTTTTAATATAAATCATTGCCCTATATCTATTTTTTTCTGATTCTAAGATAAGAGCTATTTTGTCTGGCATTCCAATTTCTCTTAATAAATTATTTAATTCACTTAATTTCGCATAGCACACTCCCGATATACTCGTATCTATACTTATCCTTTTTACGTTTACTAACTTAAATCCTTCGTCAATTAAGATATCCTCGATTTTATTTGACATTTTAAAGTTATTTATCGAGTTTTTATTTTTAATAGTTTATTCACCTTCAAATTTTACAATAGAAAAAACTCTCCATTTGCTTAGTTTTTCTCTTCCTTTTAAATCAAGGAGCTCTATAATAAAAGCTATTTCTTCTATTTCTCCACCCAATTTTTCAACTAATCTTGCAGCAGCCTGAGCAGTTCCTCCAGTGGCTATAAGGTCATCTACTAATAAAACTTTCTGCCCCAATTGAATGGCATCTTTGTGAATCTCAACAGCATCTTTCCCATACTCAAGCTCGTATTCTTCTTTAATTGTTTCATAAGGAAGTTTGCCGAGCTTTCTTATAGGGACGAATCCTACTCCTAATCTGTTTGCTAACATTCCTCCAATAATGAATCCCCTACTCTCTACTCCTGCGACTATATCTATCTTCCTATCCTTATATCTTTTTTCAAGAATATCAATAACCTTTTTTAACCCTTCCTTGTCCTTTAAGAGGGTTGTTATATCTCGAAACATTATTCCTTCTTTTGGCCAATTCGGAATTGTTCTTATTTTATCTTTAATAAATTCTTCATCTTTGTCGGCTATTTTCGGAATAACTTTCAAAAGGAGAGTTTTAACCTTATCTGCATTTTCTTTCATTCTTTGCTCTATTATTTCCCAAGTTACAGCTTCTTCATCTTGCTTCCAACAATCATAATCAGTCGACATAGCGATAGTTTGATATTCTAAACCTAGTTCATTGGCTAGAATTACCTCAGGACAAGTAGACATATTAATTATATCTGCTCCTAAATTTTTGAACATAAAACTTTCTGCTCTTGTGCTAAATCTTGGGCCTTCAATTGTGATAACAGTAACATCTTTATTATATTCAAATCCAAGTTCCTCGCATGTTTGGCATAAAATTTCCCTTAACTCTTTTGAGAAAGGCTCTGCCATTGGCGTGTGGATAACTTCTTCTTTATCGTAAAAACTCATTGCCCTTTGTTTAGTAAAATCGATAAATTGGTTAGGAAAAACTAAATTTCCTGGCTTTATTTCTTCTTTAAGTGAGCCTACGGCAGTTGTTGCTAAAATATGACTTACTCCTAATAATTTTAAGGCGTAAATATTGGCTCTATAATTTACTTGACTCGGAGGGATAGTATGATTTTTTCCGTGTCTTGATAAAATACAAACTTCGATTCCATTAATTTTTCCACAAGTTATTAGAGAAGATGGTTTCCCATAAGGAGTCTCTATTTCTTTTTCTTCATAATTTTCAAGAAGTTTAGGATCATCTAATCCTGAGCCACCAATTATTCCTATTTTTATCATTTTTCAAATCTTTTTTAAAAAATGAAGAGAATTTAAATAGATTTTTGCGATTGAAAATAATAGTTAGCATACAATTACTGTTTAAAAAATAGTAAAATTTGACATTTAAATTTAAACGCCCCACGTCGGATTCTCTTTTCTCTTTATAGACGCTATCTCCTGTAAAACTTGAATTTCTTCCTGGTTTAGAAGTTCTTTATTGGCTTTAAATTCTCTATATTGCGCCTCCCCAATATTTGAAAAAAGATATTCTATGTCTTTTAATCTTCTTTCGAAATTTATACCGGGTAAGCTTATTGCAACTTCTTCTCCTTTTTTAGCTTCTTCTACAGATTTTCCTTCTGATTGAACAGTTTTAACTTTAGCAACTTCTTTTCCTTCCTCGTCTATTAAAGAAATTCCTTGTTTTAGCGTTCCTCCTTCTACAGCTACTCCAAAAATGGCAGGATTGCTATTATGAAAAACATATTGGTGAAGAATTTTAAGTTTACATATAGCAGAAAGTTTCATTAATTTTTCCCTGTTCATTTCTTTTATTTTCTCTTCTCTAAGTTTTTCTAAATCTTCTATTAGTCTATAAATAACGTCATTTTTTAGAACTTTGATGTTGGTTGTTTTAATTAACTCCTTTACTTCTTCATCTTCCTTCACATTGAAGCCCAAAATTATAGCATCTAATGGGTTTGTCTCAAGATTGGTTTGTGCCGAAATTACGTCTATTTTGTTAATGTCTCCAATTCCTGCTTTCCCTACTTTTATATTTTCTTGCCTTAACATTAGAAGGAGGGCCTCTAAACTACCGAGAGAATCTGCCTTAACAATTATACCTTGTTTGTCAGTTTTTATATCTTTTGCAACCCCCTTAGACAAAGCCTCAATCTCTTTTTCGTTTTCAAAAGTTTGAAAAGGCATTCCTACTAAAATTTCATGAGGTTCGGTCAATTGGAATCTTATGCCTGTCGCCGCGCTACATGAAAATACAGGTTTAAATTTATTAGACAAAGGCAAAACTTCTTCTAGAACTCTTATTTTACTAGTAACTGCTTTATCAAAAGATGCTATGGCAATTTCATCATTTCTTTTTAATATTCCATCATACAAAATAGCTTCAATATAGTTAAATGTTTTTTCTTTTTTTATTTCTAAAATGACGCCTTTTGCCTTTTCACTTAATGCAAGCCTTCCCCGCAAAAATTTCTGGCTTAATCCACATAAAATCATTAATAATTCTGCTATGCCTTCGCCAGTTTTTCCAGAACAAGGAACTAAAGCGAGTTTAGTTGTGAAGTCTTTAACTTCCCAGTAAGGAGCAGCATTAAAACCATGGCTGTAGAGAGCACCTTGTAAAGTTAACAATTTCTCTTTGAAATCTAAATTGACAGAAGAAGCTTGCATGTCGATATTTTCTTTTAAATTTTCACTAAGCTTTTGCCAGCCAGAAATTTTATCTATTTTATTTAAAGCTACTACAAAAGGAGTTTTGTTTAATTTTAAAATCTCGATAACTTCTGCTGTTTGTGGTTTAATTCCTTCATTAATATCAATAACAAGTATTGCTAAATCTGCGAGAGAGCCTCCTCTTTTTCTTAAGTTAGTAAATGCAGCGTGTCCAGGGGTATCTATAAAAAGGAAGCCCGGAATTTCTAGTTTTACATTATGCTTATCTATTAAAGGACATCTTTGCCTTAATTTAGATGCTGGAAATAATGTAAAAGAAATTTTTTGAGTTATGCCTCCTACTTCAGATTCAGCTACAGCTGTCCTTCTAATACTATCCAGTATTGTTGTTTTTCCATGATCAACATGACCTGCTATTGTGATAATTGGTTGACGTATTTTCATATATTTTTTATTATAATATTCTTTAAAAATGTTCATGTAGACATATCTTTATGACAAAATCTTATCAATATTGCGTTGTTTTGAGAAAGGGAGAAAATAGTGGGATAAGACAGTATAGATGGAGTTCTAGAGAAAAAATAGTTCTTGCAATGTATAAAATTTATTATTATCCTAAAAAAAATAGAGAAGACCTTTTTTCTCTCGTTTTAAAAGATTTTCAAAATGCAAAAGTTAAATTTAAAGCAGGAAGAATAGGTTCTTTAGAAATAGAAGCAGAGAGGGAAGATTTGGCAAATAAAGTAGCTGAATATTTAGGTTTGCCTCCACCTTTTAATTACGAATAATCTTTCCTTTTTTTATTTTAATTCCTTCTTTCCGCAACAATTTAATTTTTATTTTTGGCTTAAATTTCCCTTTGAATGTATATCCTCCAATTTTACCGTCACTTCTTATTACTCTATGGCACGGAATTTTTATTGGTCTTGTATTTAAAGAAAGAATTTTTGCAACCGCTCTTGGAGATGTTTTAAATTTGTCTGCTATTTGTTTGTAAGTAAGAACTTTGCCTCTTGGAATTTTTGAAACTTCTTTTAAAACTTTTTCTTTCAAGTTATTTTTATCTTTCATTAGCTCTTAGAAGATAATTTTCAATTATATTGTTAAATTCCCTCGCAATTTTTTTAACGAGTTCTTCTTTTTTATAGGGAAGACCATAAGTGTCATCAATGTGCAGGATTACTCTTCTTAAGTTGTTATTATTCGCGCATATGTCCGGTATGATATAATCTATTGAAACAGGGAAGTTTCTTATTATCTTTTTGCGCATGATTGAATATAATCTAAATGAATTTATTTCATATTTGTCCGACGTAAGATTGAATTCTAAGTAAGGATCTTTTTTCTCTTTACCTCTGAAATTCCCTCTATAGAATTTTACATTTCTGATTCCGTTAATCTTTTCTAAGTTCTCTTTTAATTTTTTAGTAAGCTTTTCATCCATATTTTAACATAGATAGCAAGATATAAAAGCATTATTACATTAAAAAATATATGGAAAAATTAATAATTGCAGGGTTTATCGTTATGTTTATAGGGATATTATTAATAGTAGTTGGAAGTATTGGTTTAGCCTTGTTTGGAAAAGTTAAAGCTAAGAATGTTGACATAGGTATCGGAGGATTTATAGGTCCGATTCCTTTCGGATTTTTCACAAGTAAGAAGATATTTTTGATTTGGTTGTTATTTTTAATTTTTACTATAATAATTTGGTTTTTTATAAGGAACCGCCTTTAGAATTTTAAAGATGCAAGTCAAATCAATTTCAGAAATTCAGAAAATTTACGATTTAGAATTAGATAAAATAGTTAAAACTATAAAAAAGCAAAAAGCTAAACTCGTTCTTCTTCAATTTCCAGACGGTTTAAAACCTCATTCTACTGTTATTGCAAATGAAATTGAGAAAAAATGCAGAAAAGATAAAATGAATGTCAAGTGTTTAATTTGGTTTGGAAGCTGTTATGGGGCATGTGATGTTCCTATTCAAGTTGAAAAACTGAAACCGAAAATAGATTTGATTGTTCAGTTTGGACATTCTAAATGGAAATTTTAAGTAAAATTTACTCACATTTATCCTCTTATTAAACTTATTCCACACTTTGGACATTTAAGTGTTGAGCAAGGAATTCCTTTTTCATGTTTTTGTCTATAACCACATTTCTTACATATACAATCACCGCCAGGACCGGCTCCTCTCGCTTCTTCAAATTCTTCTTTGAATTTTCCCCTCCTTCTCCATCCAAATCCTCTTCCAAAAGCAGGTTTGTAGTATCCTACTTCTACATGGTGGGACTTTATTTGGATAGATGTATACTCAAGATTTTTAATTTGAGATGTTAATTTTTCTTCTAGTTTTTTTGTTAAAGCTTCGGCTTCTTCTACTTTTAATTTTGCAGGGAGTCTAATTGTGATTTCTGCAAAAGCCTTGCTTCCCAGCTTTTGTGTTTTTAAATCAACTAAATCAATCTTTTCTTGTTTTAAAATTTCTCTAATTTTCTCTTCGGTTTCTTTATCTGATTTACCTAATAAAGAATCTGTACTTTCTTTCCCAAGTTTAAATGCTTCTCTCGCCACATATAACCCAATTAATAAAGCAAGAAGAGAGTCGAGGTAAAGCCAATATTTTATAAAAAATAAACCAATGAAAACCCCCAAGGAAGTTAAAACATCTATTCTTGAATGAACTCCATCTGATATTAAACTTACACTATTGTATTTTTTCCCATAATATATTTTAAGTTTTGACATAATAAAATTAATTAAAGCAGAACTAGCCATAACAACAAATGCTACTGTTGATAAGGACGCTATTTCTGGTTTAAAGAAGCCTTTAATTGCATCATAAATAATAAATAAAGAAGAAATAAAAATAACTATTGTTATAATGAATCCAGATAGAACTTCTGCTTTTTCGTGTCCATATGGATGTTCTTTGTCAGCAGGTTTTTTTGCTGTTCTTATTCCTATATAGTTCACGACTGAAGCAAAAACATCTGTTCCTGAATTTATACCATCAGCCAATATCGAGTTTGCTTTTGCTAAAATTCCAATAATTATCTTGGCTACAGCTAATAAAAAATTTACAACAATTCCTAAGATTGATATTTTTTCTTTCATGCTAAATTATCAATTTCTCTAAATTTCCTAAAATTTCCTCTGGAATTTTTACTGGCTTCTCTATATTTAATTTTACAAAAGCGTGCTCGATTTCTGCTGTTGCTTTTTCTTCTCCTTGATGGTACATTATTTCCTCTCCTCCATTTATTTGACTTTTATATTTGTAATTTGAAGCAACTACGAAAAGTCCAAGTCCTCTCTTTTTTAACTCGCTATCATAAATTCCTACTTTCCTTAAAGCCGAAACTCTCGCT
>JAFCEO010000010.1 GCA_017609085.1 Candidatus Pacearchaeota archaeon
AGAAATATTGAAATAAAAATCTCCTCCTTTGTAAAACATCTCCTCGTTTAAGTTACATTTTTCAAAAATATTTTTTTTAAAAATATCGTTCAAATAACCATTGTCGACGATACAATCTATAAGTTTTGTAGATAAAATATCTGCTTCTTCTTCTCTAACGTCTATTTTTGCAGAGTAAAAGATTAGCGCCCCTATTACCATACCAACACCAATAATAGCCCAAACTAAAAAAAGCCACGGACTTAAATATTTTTCTGCTCCTTTTTTGTTTTTTATTAACATCATACTATTATTATTAACTTTTTATTTTTTTCATCTAATAAAATAGAACCAGATTTCAATTTAGTAAAATAGTGATAGCTATAACCTTTACCTGTGGCCAATCTGACAGTTATTTTATTTTCCTTAAAATCAAAATTCACGACTTTTCCATTATATTTATTTTTCTCAGCCAATTTATAGAGTTCAGAAATATCTATTGCCAAATTTGTTCCTGGTTTTGCCTGGTCTATAAGCAAAGCAATTCGTTTAGCATATATTTGTTCCTTTACTGTTGTTCCTGTTCCTGCCCGTGAAACAAACAAGAACAAAGTAACAAAAAATATGACGTTAAGAATGAAAAAAATGATTGTGTTGTATAGGAACGTTCCTCTTTTTTCCTTCGTTTATGGAGCAATCTCAAAACTATAACATTTTAAAGCTTTAAGCGAATCGACATCATAAGGGTAAACTGCCGGAGGAGAGTAAACAAAATCTCCACTACTGCCTGGATAACTATACCACAATGAGAGTCCTCCAAAAACAGCTCCTGCCATTAAACCTATTCCAATTGGAGTTCCGATTCCTGTAATCGAAAGTCCTGCTGCAGTAACAAATATCATTATTGACTTCCCCCAGCTTCTAAAAGTTCCTTCAGTAATCATTTGAGAAACAATTGCATAACCTTGATTAAAATGTAAATTAATTTTCCAATCTTCAAATCTAAGTTTTTTGAATTCAGGATTTTCACTTTTGTCTTGTAAGTTTTTGAAAAGCTCTTTGGATTTTTCTGAGTTTTTCCATCCTGGATAAAGATATTCTAAATAACTCTGTCCCTGAGGAGTCCTCTTTTCTTGTAAATATTTATATAATTCTCCGTAACCTATCTCTCCGATTTTATCTTTTGCCTCTTCATCAAAAGTAAATCTTGAACAAATTAAACAATAATTAGTATCCCAAAATTTATGAGGCATAAAGTTTAATTTTCCTTCTCCTAACATAGAATGACACTCATACATTGCATTTGCTATTGCCTCCATTATATCTTCTTTATTTTTAACTTTAATTTTTGTTATGGGATTTTTTTTTGAAGGTTTTCCAAATTCCTCGCAATCTTCTCCTGACATAGTTAAACAAATTTTTTCTGTCTTGCATTTTAAAGGAATTACTTCTTTTCCTGGCTCAAAAGGGCCATAATTAAAAGTGCTTCTCATAACAACAGACTGATGACAAACTTCTTTATCTATTGTCCCAGTCCAATTGTATTGCCAATAAAAAATCAATATGACTGCAAAACTAGCAATGAGAACGATAATTGTGACAAGCTGTTTTGATGTAAGGTCTGCTTTTTTTTTCATTTTTATATTAATCTTCAGCGATTTATATTATTTATCATTTTGTTAAGAACTTAATTAAAAAATATAGTCCTGTTAAAATTATTAAAAAAAATATAATCCATATTACTAATTTAATTAATTCGTCTATAGCTGCTTTTTTAGTTTTCATTTTTTACTATTCCCATGTTATCCTCTTTTTCCAAGATTATTTTATAAGGGACCTTATCGATATAAAGTCTTTTTCCAAATTTTTCGATTTTTAGATAATATTTGCTAGAGTAACAGATTCCTCGTTTATTGCAATCTCCAACATTATATCCTTTATAAAAATAACATAAACAAATACAATAGTCTAATCCTTCGCAACCATTAGGTATCGGCGGTATATCGTTTCTCTTAAACGAACTAATAAACCATTTTTTAGGACCAAGAATCGTTAAGTTTGTTTTTTCTTCATTTCCGTTCATAAATCCCTCAAAATCCTGAATAAATGACTTTAAATTACTTTGAGCTTTGTCTAACTCTGATTTTTTTGACATTCCATAAAGTTTAACAGCCAAACTAATAAGAATAAGTATGGACAAAACAGCAACTATGATTTTCAACACTTCTTGCATTAAAATTGCTTTTTTATTCTTTAACTTCATTTTCATAATACCAAGGATTAAATTGTCTCAATTTTGTTTTAATTTCCTCTTTAGTTAACTTGTCAAATTTCGGCAAGTTCAAATCTATCTGCCAAGATTGGATATTGTGTTTTGGAAATTGGAGATAGAAATACTCCTTTTCACTTATCTTCGCAATTTTTTCAATCATTTCATCTTCAGTATTAGAATTCATAATAGAAATAACAACGTCTCTCTCATATTCAGAAATTCCTCTTCCTTCTTTAAAAGGTTCAAATAAAAGAGGATTTAAAAGCCATTCCTTTGATACTTCATGTTCTGAACTAAGACCACCCCACTTTGACCATGCCACACCCATAATAACTTGCACTCTATCAATATTGGGGTTCCATCTAAAAGAGAAAAAATCATCTTTTCCTTCTGTATAAACAAGTCTAATAATTGGAAACCTACTACCATAATCTCTCTCTTTTTCTTTTTCAGGAATTTTTTCCTGTTCTTCTAAAATCTTTTGATTAATTTCTCCTTTTTCAAAACCTGGTAAATTTTTTAAATAATCTAAAATCCCCAATTTATAGACTCCAAATACAACTAATAAAACTACCAATACAACTAATACTAAAATTATGAGTTTCTTAAGTATAAAACCTTGACCCCTTTTACTTTCTTTGAATAAAATTGTTTTTTTAAGAAGATTTATTTCCATTTTAGCCTTTAAATCTAAATAAATTTTTTATATAATCTATAGCAGAAATTCCTTTACTTTTTAAAATGAGTATAGCCATAATTAATAAAACTAAAACAACTAGTGCTATAATCCACCACCCAAGCATTTCTAATTCAATTCCTTTCTTGTCTTTTCTTAAAATTGTACTGATAAATAATTCAAAAGTTTTTTTGTTACACCTCATTTTCATATAAGGAAGAAAAAAGGCATTAATAAAATTAACTAAATTATGCTGTTATTCCAGACAAAGCTACAGCTGCCAAAATCGATAAAACAATTATAGAAAGCAAAGCCGTAATTAAGTATAACAAACACCCAAATCTTAAGAAACGGGCAGTATCGTATTTTCTTTTTAGTTTATCTTCACCCGAGTCTATTGTAACTAAAGCGCTCGTAAGTATAAAGATTATTTCTATAATGTAGATTCCTATAGCTATTTGTAAGAAATAAGGAGGAATCATTTTTGAAACATCAAAAATTTGAGTTATATTTGTAATGTTTTTCATACCTGTGATTTCTGATTCCCCTCCGAAAGAAGATAAAATTTGTAACTTATTAAGAATGAGAGTTATCATTGAAGCCAATCCAACAACAATGCCTGCCAATAAAGGAGCAAGGAAAGTCATATTACTTCTCATATCTGAAACCACTTCAGCTAATAAATCTCTTAACCTTTCATTAATTCTTTTTATGTTTTTAACATATTCGGAAATGGACATTAAACTTCTTGCCGCCACTGCCAATCCTTTTTTAACACTCTCTACTAAAATTCTCATTGACATTCTTATTAAAGCAGAAGGATAATAAATTATTGCCCCTCTTCTTTCATTAAAAATTGCTTGTTCTAAAGACATACCTGCTTGATGTAAATTGGCATTGACTATTTCAAAAAAACTTTCTGTTGTTGTTCCTTTAGAAGATTCAGCAACTTTAGAGAAAGCAATTTCGGCAGGTAAGCCATCTCCAATCCTATTCCCAAGTTGAAATAATGAACTTACGAATTCGTTCTCAAGTAGTTTGCTATGCTCCCTTGTTTTAATTAAATCTTTTGTTTTTAGATGATAAGCTATAGAAAAAAACAAAGCGATAGATAAGGGGATAAACAAACTCAGCAAAACTGCCACAAGTCCGAAAGGTCCTACAACACCTTCTGCTGTTTCTTGAAAATCAAAAATCTTTAAATTGCCAAAATAATCTAAACCCAATTCAGAAAAAGTATAATCTTTTTGAAAGCCAAATGTTTCTAAAAAGGATAATTGAAATATAAAAGGTAAAATACCAAGTAAAAAGAGAGGCAAACAAATTAAAAAAGCGACAAAATATGGTCTTTTACTTTTATATTGATTATATAAAGGATTCATTTCCAAGATATCTGATTCTCCATATCCTCCAGGTCTTTTTAACATTATTTGATTAGTCATATAAAAAACAAAAAATGGAATTAAAATATTAAATAATACAAAAACATGATACCATTTAATCATTCCTTGCAATAAGGTAGAAGCTAAAGGCAATAAAGCTAAACCTAAAGTAGGAAGTATAATTCCAAGCATATAAAGATTGGTTAAAGGTGCTCTAATCTCTCTACTATATTTCAACATTTTTTCATAAACTCCATCAAGAATTACTTGTAGAGCTCTTTCTAATGTTGCTATCCTTCTTGCTTCGCTCGGCTCATATAAACTACTTTCGATTAAATGAAAACTCTCTATAAATTCTGCACAAGTTTCTCTCCATGTTTCAAGGTAAGCATCTAAACTTTCTTTAATCGTACTATATTTTCCAGTTTCAACGTCCCACAGTATTTTTTTAAAATCCAAAGCCAAAGGAGCTTGCAAATGTTGACTTGCAAATCTAATAGCTCTCTCTAAATTACTTGTATGTTTCATATACACTACAACATATAAAATGCATGGAACCATTTGGCTACTTGCTTTAAGTCGCCATTTATTTGCAAGTCTGGCAGGCATCGAATAAAAATAATAAAATAAAAATAGAGACGAGATTAAAACTAAAAATAAAAATAATATCGGAAAGCTTCCAACAATAAAGTAAATTCCCAAACTTACAAAAAGGCCTGTAAAAAAACTTAATAAGAAGGAAACAACAGCCAATGTTAAAGTCTGGCTAGGAGTTACGTCGAGGTGGGCTGTGTTCAACTGATTTTGTATCTTAACTTCATCTTTTTTTGAAAGTTTTAATTTAATTATACTTCCAAATGAGTGACACCATTTTTCATATCGAGATAACTCAGGAGCCATTTCTCTTTTAAATTGTAAATACTCTCTACTAAAACTCTCATTTGAAGAAAAGTCGTATACCTGTTGTCCGTTTTTTCCAGAATATTTTCTAAAAATCTTGTCCACATTCATTTTCCTCTTTTTGATTATAAAACAAATAAGAAAAAACACTTAATAAATATTCTGCTCTTATCTAAAGCAACAAATTTTTATAAACTCTACTAAATTTTATTTTTAACTTATACTTCTATTTGATTCAACAATAAATTCTCCTGTTATGGCGTTTTCTGTTTTTTTTGTTAAAAGAGATTTGAAAAAATTAATTATTTTTGCAAATTTAAAAAAAGTCTCAAATTCGGTACAACCACTCGTATCAAATTTACAGTCTTTACAACTAAGTGTTCCCCCTGCATATCCCAATGCCTTACATGTCGTTGGAATATTATTTAAATCACACTGCTCATCTCCTTGAACTATGCCATTGCCACAAACAGATTCGGTCCAGCAGTTACTTGTATCAAATTTACAATCAGAAGTGCATGAAAGTTCTCCTCCAAAAAACCCGAGAGAGACACATGTTTCGCCAAAAAGAGTATCTCTATCACATTCTTCATTAGAATTAATATCTATTCCACCATTACCACATTGTGTAAAATATTCGCAACCGTTATCTAAATTCCCATCAAGATTATAGTAACCATCAAAACACCCGTCAAACTGACAAATTCCGTTCACACAAGAGGCAAAGGCATGAGGATAGTAACATATATTTCCGCAGGAACCGCAATTAAAGGGGTCTGACACTAAATTAAAAGATTCGTCAATATTTGTATTCCACAGATAATTCGAACTGCTTGTTATCCAATAAATATTGTCGCCATCATTATCTACGCCGTCGCATATCTCAATACCCGGATTTGTTTTTACAGTATTCCAAGAATAATTTGCTACAGTCCCTAGACTATCGACATTATTGTAAAACTCGTGATTCAACATACCTGTCGCATTATATTTGTATGCGAGGTAACTCCACCATCTTATATTGGTTTCATTATACCATGTCCCTACTATATATTTAAATCCAAATCTATTGTAAAGAATAGGAGAATTCCTCATCTTTTTATAGTAATCTTTTACAGAGTACCACCAAGGTATAAGTATAACATTTTCTCTTTTTAATAAATCAAGAGCATACCACGATTTTCCTGGTTGCCCTCCATACATCATCTGGTACTCTTCTTTACCACCATTGTGGAAGGGACTCAACATATCATCCCAAAGAAGCACTTTTGCATTCGGATTGTAACGATGAATTATGTCAATTATTTCGTTTAAAAACTCTGCAAGTAACTGATAGTTTTTCAACCCTCTTTTCTTCCCCCTGCTATCTCTATTAAAGCCTGTTATTTCATCCATTCCAATAAACACATATTCGGGTTTGTATTCTTTTTCCATAGTTTCCTTTATCCAACCACTCCCATTTTCGTAAAAATAATATAAAGAAGGATCTGAAAGAGTTACATATTCGTCTCTTGTCTTTTGAAAATTGACAATAAAATCGTAATCTACTTTAACTTCTGATTCTGGTGCTATTTTACCTCCTTCAATCCTCTCTATAAAAGTCTTTTTTCCTTCCAAAGGATTTTTAAAATTAAAGTCGCCTATTTCATGTATTCTATAATCTTCTCCCTCCCTATACTTTACTGTTCTTTGTTTATTCCAAACCTCTAATTGAGTAGAAGGAGTTTTTATTACATTTCTAAGTTTGTTTGTTACATCGATTAATTCAAAATCATCAAGCCATATCTCTACAGGCTCACAATTCATAACTCTAGAGTATATTCTAAAAAATTCTGCATTATATGTTGTAAACATCAAATTGTATTGTTTCCATTCTCCACTATTGTCGTCTATCTCTTTGTTATAGTAAACAGGATTTTTGTCGATTTTAAAATCATTTAATTCATTTTTCATCATAACTAAAGTAAATTGAGGTTGTCTATCATGGTTGTTAGAATCAATTTTTTTAGCCCAAAATCTAAAGATGTAGGTTCTATTTGGAGCTAAATGGTAGGGTGTTTTTGTTTTAAAAAGAGCACTTGATATAATTCCAATTGGTTCTGAGAGTGTGAATTTCACAGAACATGAGCCAGAATGTGCCTCTGTGCAATCCCATGTCCATTCCCCTGGATAATTTTTATTTGAAAATTCCCAATTATCAGGTATCTTATCTCCATCGGCATCGATCTCGAAGTCAGGATTATTAAGTAAAAATTCGTCATCAATCGGCTCTGCATATCCTGAACTATTAAATTTAAAAGAAATATTATAAGCCCATATACCTTCGTGAAGGCCTCCTTTGTATACTCCAAGATTTTCATCATATATGTTCCTTAAATTTAATGGATTAAGTTGGGTAGTTAAAAAGAAATGTCTTTGAAGTGCGAATTTATCAAGAGGGCCTTTAGTCCATAGATTATATTTGTATTTAGCTAAATTCTCTATCCATTCTTCCTTTTTGCTGTAGTAGGGGCCACGACGTGTTGCAGTGTAAGGATCCCATACTTCTTTATTTTCGCTGGTGCCATAAAATCCTCTTATCTTTAAATCAGGCCAGTCTGTTATTTTTGTATGAGGTAAGATTATAGAGTTTCCATCTTGTTTTAAAAGCCAAATCAGAGAGATGGTGCCATAAAAAGTTCCTGTTGTGCTATTAGCTAAAATTAAAATCTCGTTTGGCTTTATCTGCAAGATATAACCTTGATTAAAGCCTTTTTTTAAAGCAAAATTTATATTGATGTACTCTCTATTAGCTATCTCTCTTATTTTAGAGATTTTATTAGGATTTCCTATTATAATTTTATTAGAAATAGATGGTATATTGTCTATGTCTAAAACCTCTAATTTTATCCCTGTTTTTTCGAAGGTTTTATTTTGCAAGTAAAAAGCACTAAAATTTTCATACTCATCCTTTAAATCAGCAAGAATTTTCCATGTTGAATCTATACTAACAGCGGAACCAGATAACATTTCAATTTTCTGCGGTTTAGGAATTATAGATTCAGGAGATATAATCTTAGAAGTTAATGTTAGTAGAGAATTATTACTACTTCTACTATTTTGTCCCAAACTTCCCTTGTCTTGGCGAATAATAGGAGTAGATTGTTGTGTAGATAAAAGAGAAGTGCCTGTTGACTCTTCGACTATGTCTTTTTCATATTCAAAATTAACACTTATTTTCTCTATATTTCTAAAATCGCTTAAACCAACTTCTTCTGCTGAAATTTCATAATCGTATTTTTTAAACTTGTCAGACAACCATCCACGGAAATCCTTCTTAAGAGGAACAGAAACATTTTCTGCAGAGGGGTTTATCTCGTAATAATACTCTTTATCAGATGTAAAAACAAATTTTATTTTTGTAATTTTTTCTTTATTGTCCTCTCCAGTTAGCTTTATATAAACTTTATCTCCCTGCTCCGAGATTAAGATATCTTCAATATTCTCTCCCAACTCAATTTGATTTTCGGAGGTTTTAGAATAGTTGGGGAAAGTTGTCCCAATAAAAATCAAAATTACTAAAATAACTAAGAGTATTATTGCAGTAAATAAATTTTTTATTAGTTGTCCTTTTATTCTTCGAATATTATCTGATAAAACTTCATTTCCATAGTTCATCTTACAACTTCTTAATTTCTTTTTTCAACCATTCTCTCCATAACGGAAAAACTCTTTCGCTAAGAGGCAAACCAATTTCTTCTCTAATTTTATCAGAAATTTCATGAAAAGAATTATTTGACAAATAAGTGAACTTGGCTTCGAGCAAAGATGAAAGTTTTAATTTTTCAGATGCTTTCACCAATTCTTCTTTAATTTTTGCTCTGAGCAAGATGTTGTCGTAAACAGCGTCCCAATTTCCTGCCCACCCTTTTACATTTGCAGCTATAGCTTTAATAACCTCGGAATCGCCATTAATCAACTCTGCTGTCGGCTCTAATTCATCTTTGTCCACATTATATTTAAGCAAGTCTATAAAGCCCTTTTCTTCTAAAGGGTCAGAAGTCCAATGTTTTCTTACCTCTGCTAATTGAACAGCTCTCTTCCACGAATGTAGGCCATCAGGACTCTTAACAGGATTCACAACAAAAACAATATCAGTCGCTTTAAAACTTGTTACAGGAACTTGCAAATCATTGACAACCCTATCAAAAACAGCGTAAGGAGAAGCTCCATGAATAGTTCCTGCAACAACATTAGCTAAGGCACCTACTCTCATAGCTTCGTATAACGCCCTTGCTTCAATGCTTCTTACTTCCCCAACAATAAGACAAGAATCCCCTAATCTTAAACTTACCCTTATTCCCTCGTCTGCAGGAACTTCTGTTGTTGTTTTGAGCAAAGCGGCTCTGACTTTCATTCTTAAAATATCGTAATTTAATTTTCTTAAAGCATCTACAGGCAATTCTAAAGTATCTTCACATACTATAATTCTAAATTTGGGCAAAATTTCAAGCATTAAAGCTCCCAACATACTTGTTTTTCCAGAACTCCTCGTTCCTGCTACAAGCATGGTTCTGCTACCGTCAATTAAAAAACTTAACAAACCTGCTGTAAAACTATTTATCATTCTATTTTTAATAAATAAAGGGAGGGTCCAGGGCTCTTCTCTATGTCTTCTAAAGGCGTAAGCTAAACCTGTAGGAGAAAGAGGTTGTTGGATTATAGCAACTCTCGCTCTTATATTCCCTAAAACTAAATCTGTGTCTAAAACAGGATTTGCCTCATCTAATGGTCTACCTGACAACATTCTAAATTTAGCAGCCCAAGAATCTGCATCTTCCTGACTCGGAATTATATTGGTAGAACACTCATCATACTCCTGATGTCTTATGAAAATAGGATTTAAAGTTACAGGAGAATTAACAACAATATCCTGTAAATTTTTATCCTGTAACAAAACTTCTATTAAACCAAAACCAATGGTATGTCTCACCAATATTGAAGCTAATTTATTCAATTGACTATAGGGAAGCTTAATTTTTTTATTTTTAGCCAATTCTTGTAATAAATCTCGAGAAACATTGAAAAAAACTTGCCTTGTTCTTTCAGGGTCTGTAAATTCCTCTGACTTTGGTTGATGCTCCATTAAAATATTTCTAGCCAAATTTAACAGAAGATGATAGTCTTCTTCCAAAGTATATTCCGGAGGCATTACATGATAAATATACTTGGTTTCATTTTCTTTTTTTAAAATTGTAACACTTGTTTTATCGTATCCTGAAGCAATTTCATATTGGTCTATAATTTGGGCATCTTCTGGTAATGCTGAAACAAGTCTCGTAAAAGTAAAATTAGGTATAACATCGGGTCTAAAAAACTGTTCATAAATCTCTCTTTCCCCAACTTTGTAATCTTCAAGAAAAGGCATGGCTTGTTTTATAATTCTTAAAGCGTCCAATAGAGATAAAAATTTTTCGAGAAGTCTTAGAAAATTCATCTGATCTGCTTTATACTTAAGAGCCATTTTGTCGAAGACTATTCTCTCCTCTCTTAAAATTCTTTTTAGTTCAGCGCGGCAAGCGATAGGGTCTCTTTTTAAAAGATTTAAAAGGTAAGTCACTAAACTGTGTCTTCTTCCTACTGCAAGGCCAAATATAGATAATTTTTCTGGTGATAGAATTTTTTCTTGTTTTGTCAGATAAACATATAACTGAGCCACTTCTTGCAATAAAGAAATCTGGCTGAAATCATAAACATAGTTTCTTTGTTGAACAAAAACTACTTTAGTTACCTGGGGGTTTTCTATTAATAACTCTACAGTCTTTCCCATAACATCTGCTGAATCTGCTAGATTTGGAACAATAGGGCTTCCTAAATAATTTACATACAAAACATTTTCTCCTGACTCTCTTTGAACTTCAAAAGCGTATAAAGGCGTTCCTTTTTTAAACAGCATTTTCTCTTTTTTACAAAAAAGAAAGTTTCCTTAATAAATCTTTACAAATAACAACAAATGAAATTCTAAGTTTTTAAGTCCAACCAAACAATTTTAAACCCTTTTTTCCTTATTTTTAAAGAAAAAACAAAAGAGGAAAAAATGCAAAGCAATCCGGAAACTCAAGATCCTGTGTCTGCGCTATTATCTGAATTTAATACGAAACTTAGAGATATAGAAGAAAGACAAAGGTTAATTAAAGAACGCGTCCTCCTAATAGGGGAAAATTTGCTTAACAGCAAGGAAGAAACAATAAAAGAAATTTCTAAATTAAAGGTAAAAATAGAAAATTTAGAAAAAGAAATGGAAAGAATAAAAGATGCTTTTTCAAGTTTTATTGAAGAAAGCCAAAATTTCGCAAGAAAGTCAGAATTAGAAATTCTACAAAAACAATTCAAGATGTTTCAACCACTTATCAAAAAATAATAAAGCAAAAATATTAAAACTTCAAAAACCAAATTAAAGAAGAAAGATAAAAAGAGTAAAGATAAACAAAAGATAGATAATTTGTGTAAAAATGCCTTTAATTGAAAAAATAAATAACTTGCAAAAGCAGGGTTTAAACAGTAATGAAGAGATAACACAAAAATTAAAAGAAGAGGGTTATTCACCAAGAGAAATAGAAGAAGCGTTGGACCAAAGTAAAGTAAAATCAATTATTGCTAATGCAAACGAAGAAATGCAGCCAAGTATAATGCCTCCTCAATCTTCTCAAGAAACTCAAAACATAAACATAACGCAACAAACTCAACAATCTTCACAACCTCCCCAACAAATTTCTCAAGAAATTTCCCCTAAACAAGAGACATTTGAGCAACCTCTTACACAAGAGGTTTCTGCAGAAGAATATCCTTCTTACCAAACATATCCTGAATACGAATATCAACCTCCTTCCATGAATACAGAAATAATTACAGAAATAGCAGAACAAATATTAACTGAAAAAATGCAAAAAGTCGAAAAACAAATTTCAGAGTTTTTAAGATTTAAAACAGATATTCAAGAAAAAGTGAAAAATATAGATGAAAGACTAAGAAGAATAGAAATGATGATTGATAGGCTCCAAATTTCAATACTTCAAAGAATAGGCGACTATGGGAGAAATATAATGGATCTCAAAGAAGAAATGGAAGCGACACAAGAGTCTTTTTCAAAAATTTTGAATCCTCTAACAGAAAATATTCAAGAACTTAAAAAAATAACAAAATCTGAGAAAAAGAACACAAAAGAAAAAAAGAAGAAAAAAACTGCGAGGGGAAACGTTTTTGAAGAGTATCTAAGGAGATGAATAAACATTTTTTTTAATTTTATCCATCTTTCTCCTTAAAGAGCGTAAATATCTTCCTGCACTCACAAATCCTCCCATATTTAACTCCTTATGTATAAACTTTATGTCATCAACTACATCAGAAATATCTACATTTTGTTTTTTAAACTGTATTGCTTCATGCACAAAATAAAGAAGTATATCTCTGGCTCTCTCATATTTCTTGTAAAAGTGGCAACCTTTTGTTTTTGTCTCCAAACAATTAAGATCCCTACCCCTACAAGTAATAGGTAAACTGAGATACTTGCAAAATTCTCCTCTCACTTCTGCTCTTTTTGTCCCCTCATTTATAAAACTCAGGTTGGGATTCGGGTCGTCGTCTAAAACGTCCATCTAAAAAACAAGAAAAAAAGGGTATTTAAAATTTGGGGTTCTGTAAAAAAGAAGTTGGTCTAACCCCATGTCTGAATATTCATCATAGCAATAGTCAGCGTTGCTTTTTCATCTAAAATCCCAATTCCTACATCTTTAGCTGCAACACTTACACCTTTCGGTTTATGTCTTTCTCCCATAAAATTATTTAGTATATTGTCTGAGATATCTCTAATAAATATATTAAAATCGGTGTTTATTCCAAAATCTTCCTTAACTTGAGGATAATTCTCACTATATTCATGAAAAAAGTTCTCTAACTTAGAAGAGGATACTACTTCCTGAATTCTTGTAATGCCTCTCGAGTAATCTTGAGGAGCAAGATTTTTGCAATTTTGTCCAACATTATCGCTAAATTCCTTTAATTCTGGCGAAGAATAAACCTTATAAAACCTATCACCAGTATACTTAAAATAAAGATAATCTCCCTTCCTATACGCCTCAACAATATTTTTATTCGAATCTTTCATTAACACATTATCTGGTAGTGGAAAACGTACAGAAACACAGTCCCCTGGATTCAAAAAATCGACACTAGAGTTCAATATTAAAGAAGTTTTAGTTAAATTGATTGTAACAACTTTCATAATTTTTCTTTCAATTACATCTAAATTTGACTGGGATACAGAGGATCTACCGAAAGGTGTGAAAATTATCATCAGAAAAAAAACGAACGAGACAAAAATTAAAAAAGAAATTATCACCTCTACATGACCCACTCCCCTTTTCTGTTTTATCATTTTTTATTGAATGCTTTTTTCTTTAAAAAGTTATCCTGAATAAATTTAGAAGGTATCTAAACAAAATTCCCGAATAGAAATAAAAAGAAAGTTTTATAATAACTTTTTTTCTTAACTTTATATGAAAAATAAAAAAAGAGGATTTTCTTTGATAAATTTAATTAAAAGGAACAGAAAGGCGCAAATTTTTGGAATGCCTTTTTCTGTCATTTTTTCCTTATTTTTAATAGCTATTTTTATACTTGTGGCATTTTTTGCCATAAAATATTTTTTAAATATTAAAAGATGTAATGAAATTGGATTATTTATAGATGATCTACAAACAGAGATAAACAAAGCCTGGAACAGCGAATCTTCTTCAAAAACTTTTGAGAGAAGTTTACCGGCAGGTATAGAATATATTTGTATCGCCAATTTATCAAAAAAAGCAGATGTAGAGGGGAAAGAAAAAGAGATTTACAATGAACTCAGAAAAAGTGAAAAATATAGTGATAATCTATTCTTCTACCCGAAAAAAAAGGCATGTATTCCTTCAACTAAGATTCAACATATTAAGATTATCTCTAACCCTTACTGCATCCCTATTAAACAAGGAAAAGTAAAAATAAAAATAGAAAAAGGATTTTATGACGCTCTTGTGAAAATTATAAAGCTGTAAAATGCGCAATTGTTCAAACATTTATAAAAAAAGAGAAGCATTATTTAAATTTTTGAATCATAAAAGAGCGTTCGAGATGAATTTTGTATGGATTTTTGCAATTATTGTTGGTGCAGTTGTTTTATTTCTTGCAATATATGCTACCTCAAAGTTTGTAGAGACAAGAAGATATGAAATAGATATTCAGACGTCCAACAAACTCGCAATTTTGTTAGATCCTTTAGAAACAAGTTTAGAAATGGGAAAATCTTCTGTTATTAATTTTGGTTCTGAAGCGAGAATTTATAATGACAAATGTTATACTTACGGAAGTTTTGGAGAACAAAGGATAGGAGTAAGTGTAAGCTCAGGCGTTGGAGGGAAATGGAAAAGTCCTGCTTATGGAAAGCCACTCTATAACAAATACATTTTTTCCCAGAATATAGAACAAAACAGACAGTTTAGTGTTTTTTTAAAACCATTTAAAATGCCTTTTAAAGTCTCTGATTTAATAATTTTTTCTGGTGAGGAGTATTGTTTTATTAGAGCTCCTGAAGACATTAAAGATGAATTAAAATATATGATGAAGAATGTAAATTTTTCAGAAAGCAAATCAAAATGTCCTGAAAAAACTAAAAAAGTTTGTTTTGAAGAGAGTAGTGGATGTGATATATCAATATATTTTGACAGTTATAATCACAATACAGGATATGTTAAAAAAGAGGGACAGACTTTGTATTATGTAGATAATTTGCTTTATGCTGCAATTTTCTCTTCACCAGAGGTTTATGAGTGCAATATCAAAAGATTAATGTTAAGACTTATCAACTTATGTTTGATTTATAAAGATAAGATTAAAATATTAGAAAAAAAAGGATGTACTTCTTTACTTGACACCCATTTAAATGAACTCATAATTTTAGCCAGGAATCTAGAAGAATCTAAAGATATCCTGATTATAAAAGAAAAGGCAAATGAAATTGAGAAGATAAACAATGCTGCTATTTGTAAAATCTTTTAAAAACAAATAAGATGAAGCAAGCACAATTTAAAATTCAAGAAATTGCATTTATGTTAATGGCCGTGACTATATTTTTGATTATCGCAGGTTTGTTTTTTGTAGTTGTAAAATATAGAGGATTATATAGAGAAGCAAACAGACTGGAAAGAGAAAGAGTTATTTCCCTAATAGCTAAACTTTCGGACACGGCAGAGTTTTCTTGTGGAAAAAGATTATGCATAGATGCAGATAAGCTTATAGTCATGCAAAACAGGAAATCCTATGAAGGATTTTGGCCACTAAAAAGTCTTTCTGTCAAAAAAATTGGTGAAGAGAAGAATATTGAATGTAACAAAAAGAATTATCCTAATTGTAATTTTTTTAAAATTTACGAAGAAGAGGGTGATGTAGAAACAGTTTCTACATTTGTAAGCTTGTGCAGAAAAGAACAAGAAGAAGGATATTGGTATAACAAGTGTGAAATAGGGAAAATAATTGCCGGAATAGAAATTAAACAAATAAAAGGTAAAAAATGAGAATAAGAAAAGATAGGCTAAAAACAAATCATTATTTTGGTAAAAGGTCTAAATTAAGAAATTTAAAGTTGCACTTTAATTTCCGAAACAAAAGAAATAATATTTTAAATTCAAGACTTTCACAACATGAAATGGTGGGATTTATTTTAATTGTTATTATGGTAGTTATAATCGGATTAATCGCGTTAGTTTTTTATTTAAAAGGGTCGCCTGTTGCGGAATATAAAAATGAAAATGTAGCTAATTTTTTGCAGGCATCTATGCTCTATACAACTAATTGTGCTATAAATTTTGTTCCAGAATATGAGAATTTAGAGGATTTAATAAAAAGCTGTTACAGAAATGAAAAGTGCTTAAATGAAAAAATGGCTTGCTTTGTTTTAAATGAAACTCTAAGCGAGATTATGAATAAATCCTGGCTTATCGGTTCAGAAAGACCGGTAAATGCATACTCTATCTTTATTTATTATTCAGAAAATAAGAGTGTTGAAGGAAAAAAGGAGATTTTAAGAATAGAAAAAGGAAATTGCACTGGAAATAGGATAGGGGCGGAGCATCTAATTCATTATAATCCCGGAAGTATAACTACACGTGCAGAAATATGCTATACTTCACAATGAGAATTTTTATACATTTACTATTATATTAACAGAATCTACTGCTAAAACCGGCTTCAACATTTCTCTTTTTCCTTTTCTATTTAAGTCTAATTCAATAAAACCGAATCTCTCTAATAGCTTTACATCTTGCCTCACTGACTTAAAATCGCGGCCTAAAAGTTTAGCTAAATGATAAATTGATGAGGGATTTTGTGTTTTTATTGTATGTAAAAGTCTTGCTTTTTCGTTACTTAACAACTGTCTTAAAGCTGAAATTCCTGAAAAATCATATCCGCTTTTTTCTCCTCTTAAACGTCTAAAAATCCCTGTAAAGGCTCCTGCTTCTATGCCTAAAACTATAGTTTTTGTAAGTTGTTTTTTTGCCATTTTTAAAAATTTAAATTTTAATTATAATTTAAAATATATTTTAGAGTATGTATTGTTTTTCTTTTTATATATATTAAAAACATATTTTAAATTTATATGTTTTTTTTCTTAACATATTGTATTTAAGACCATATATTTTAAAAATATTTCGTTTTTTGATTTTAAACAAATTTCCCTTCATAGCGTTTTATTTTAAAATAGTAACATAAGATTTATAAAGAAATTTAATTAGTTATGTGTAAACTCATTTAAAAAAATTAAGGCGGAGCGAAAGATTTATAAACGTTCAAAATTAGGATATAGTATTACCTAAAGTTAAAATACTGGCCAGTGACAGTATTCTAAATAGGGACAACAGTAGACATGTCGAGCAAATGACATATTTCCCTATTATATGTTGTTTGCGAGACAAAACAAAATAAAAATATTTAATATGCTTGAAAGGAGGTTAAAGATGAAATTTAATTTTAAAAAGATTACATCAGTGTTAGCTAGTGCAGTAATGTTGGGTTCAACTATGGGAATTGCAGCTGCAGCAAACTATCCAGCTCCTTTTATTCAAGGAGGTGTAGCCGATGTTACTGTTGTCGTAGGTGCAGCAAGTCCTAATGGAGTAGACTATGCTGCTGCAACAGAACTCGGAGTTAGTTTGCAAGCAGAGCTTGCAAAACAAACTGCAACAAGCGGAACTGTGGCAGGAGTAACTACAACAGGTGGAGATAGTTATCAAATAGAAAGGTCCTCAACAAAATTCCAGCTTGGAAAAGGGGCACTCGATGTTGTATCAGGAACAGTAACTGACTCTGAGATGCCAAATTTGCTTGCTGACGGAACTTTCTTAGACAGTGACAACAATGAGAAAGATTATACGCAAAAAATTGTACTTGCCAATTTCTCATTGGAAATGTTTGACGATAATGACTACAAGGAAGATACACCAACTGTTGGAGTAAGAATAGCTTCTGGAAGTCCTGTATTGAACTATACTTTAACGTTTACAGACCTTCCAGCATGGACTAAACTGGAAACATCAAACATTAAGTTTCTTGGAAAGGAGTATTACATTTTAGATGCAAATACTCCTACAAATACCTCTTTAACACTGCTCGATTCTTCAGAATCTGCAACTATCGCAGAGGATGAAACAACGACTGTGGGAGAAAAAGAGGTTTCAGTAGTATTTATCGGAGACAATCAAGTAAAATTGAGTGTTAATGGAGAAGAAACAAATACTTTGTCAGAAGGTGAAACCTACAAGTTAAGTGATGGTACTTATGTTGGAATCAAAGACGTAATGTATACAAGTAAGACAGGGGCTGTAAGTAAGGTAGAATTCAGCCTTGGAAAAGGAAAATTGCAATTAACTAACGGACAAGATGTAGAGTTAAATGATGATACAATTTCAAGGTTGAAAGCTTATCTTACCTCAAGCTCAGGAAGCTTACAAACAATAACTATTGAGTGGAAAGCTGATGGAGATTTATTTATCGCTCCAGATAGCGAACCAGAAATGCCTGGATTCAAAGCAGTAAAATTAAGTTGGGGTGGAATGGTCTACCCTGTGGAAGAAGAAATTGCAGTAGAAGCTGGTGGGGATACTTATATACAACTTAAAGATTTCCCATTGAAAGACTCAACAGAAACAATAAACATCCTCTATGGAAACAGTTACAATTATACTGGTGTCGGAAAAGATTCTACAAACATTTTAAGAACATCCGGCACAAGCAGTCTCACTTTTGACGAGGACACAGATGATTACTTTGTAGCAACCTATGATGATGGAACAAATGCCGAGTCTTACTTGATGAGAGCTACATCATTCAAAGTAGAGAGCAGTATAAATAAAACAACAATACAATACAAAAGCGGTGGAACTTGGACAGATGTACAAAGTGATGTAAGAAATGGAGATGAAATAACATTAGGAAATGTTGTTTTAACAGTTGGACAAATAGATTACAATGAAAGAACTGTTGTTCTTACTGCAGGCAGTAGCAGTGTGAACTTCAATACTCTCTACTCAAAAGAGGGTTTGAAGTTAATCTTGCCTTGGCAGAATACAACTGCGCAA